>JAQWOW010000084.1 GCA_029245665.1 Polaribacter sp.
AGATACTGATTCCAATGGAAAATCTAACGGATATAAAACAACTTCAACAGAAGTGACGTTCTCAGAAAATGATCTTGAAAAAATCAAAATCGCTACCGAAATTGATGTTAAATGTACGTTAAACAGCCCTGAAGACAAAAATGAAGTAAAATTATTGGGAATAAATGATGTCATTGTAAATATTGCTACCAAAGCGAACGTAAAACTTTAGTTAAAAAACATATGAAAAGATATACTATCACACTAATAACTCTTCTTTTTTCTGTAATAAATAGCACAAAAGCTCAAAATACGATGTCTTTTTACAACTTAGGGGATAATGTCGCACAAACACAAAATGTTTCCGCTGTTTACTTGCCTAAAAATAATTTTACATTGGGTTTACCGGGAATTGGGTTTAGCATAAACAATCCTTTTAAGCTGAATGAGTTTCTGGTTAAAAACAATGCAACAAATAAATTAGAAACTAATTTTGAGAATTTATTACTGAATACAAAAGCATTAAATCAATCAACAATGCATATAAACGCAAGTATTTTTATGCTTGCATTTAAAACAAAAAAAGGATCCATTTCTTTATTTGCGAATTCAAAATTAGCTAATAATGTACAATATACCGATCAATCCATAAAGGTTGCAGCAAATGGAATTAATGATTTTGATCTAAAAAACAATCAATTAAACACAACAGGTTATCATGAAATCGGACTTGGAATTACACAACAATTCCTAAAAGACAGGTTGGCAATAGGTTTGCGTTTAAAATACTTAAATGGAATTGCACACGCTTCTCTTAAAAACAATGCCTCTCTTAGCTTGGTCATTGATGATACGAATCAAAATTGGAATATAGCCGCTGAAAATGCTTCGCTAAAAACATCAGGTATTTCAAATGAAGAAAAATCCTTTTTTACAGGGAACAGTGGTTTTGGAATAGATATTGGTGCAACATATCAAGTTTCTGAAAAATGGGCTTTAGAATTTAATATCAATGATATTGGAACTATAAATTGGTCTGAGAACAACACAAATTACAATATCAAAGATACTGCAGGAACAATTTATAACGGGGTAGACCTAGATGTAGATGGAAGTATTCAAGATGAAATAGAGAGTGCTTTAAACACTGTTTTTAATGCAACTGAAACAATTGAAAATTTCTCTACAAAACTAACGACAAAAACCTATTTTTCTGCAAAATATTACGCCGATGAAAAAAATGTTTTTAGTGCTGTATTTGCGAACAGTCCTGTTTTTGAAAAATCCATGACAAATTATGCTATTGGTTACAATAGGCTCCATAAAAAAGCCACTTACGGACTTTTGACAAGCATAGATAATCAAGATAAAAAAATTAAATTAGGTGGAAATGCAGCCGTTAATCTGGGAGTTTTTCAAATGTATGTGGCTACAGATAATTTTTTTAATACTTTTAAAAAAGTGGAAGAAATTTCACAATCAAGTATCTCTCTGGGAATAAACCTTACGTTTTAAAAAAATAAAACCCTTTAGAAATAGAGAAAAGCATCTTTTAAATGCACTAACTTTTTTTTCTTTTTCTGATGAATAATAGCAATTATATCAAAACGGACTTCAACATCTAAGTCTTTTTCAACGACATAATGATCGATTGCCGAAAGTAGGAGTTTAATTTTCTTAGGGTTTACAAAATCCTGTGGATTGCCAAAATAATCAGTAGATCTTGTTTTTACTTCAACAATTGCTAAAACAAGTCCTTTTAGAGCAATAATATCTACTTCTGCTTTTTGAAATCGGTAGTTTTTTTCTAAAATTTTATAACCCGCTTTCACTAAAAAATCGATAGCGAACTCTTCTCCTTTTTTACCTAACTCATTGTGATTTGCCATTTTTATTTTTTAAAAACGACTGAATAGTGATTATTGATAATCGCTAACTCAATTCTTCTTCCAAAAATCAATGCTCTATTTTCTGATTCATGACCCGCTGGAAAATCGAATAGAACAGGAGTCTCTTTTGGTAAAACATCTAAAATTAATTGTTCAATAGTACTACCCCAAGACGTTGTATTTTTCTTTACATTACTCATATCTCCAACGATTACTGCTTTTAGATTTTTAAAATACCCAGCACGTTTTAAACTTTGTAACATTCTATCAATAGCATATTTATACTCCCCAATTTCTTCAATAAATAATATCTTACCATCTGTATTTAGTTGACTTCTAGAACCCAGCATCGAAGTTAATAGGGCAAGATTTCCTCCAACCAATTGTCCTTTTAAAACTTTATTATTTTCTAAAACAGCAGTTCTATTATAGTCTGATAATGGGATTTTATATGAAATTTGTTCTCCAAAAAGAACTCTTTTAAAAGATGAAATTGTTTCAATAATTTCTTCTGGCTTCTCTTCTATGCTGGTGGCCATCATACCGTGAATCGTTTCCACTCCGAGATTGTGAACCTGACTGTGAAAAGCCGTAATGTCTGAATAGCCAACAATCCATTTTGGCTGTTTTAAAAAAGCAGAATACTCTAACCTATCTATAATTCTAACACATCCATACCCTCCTCTTGCAGCCCAAATTGCTTTGATATTTGGATTGTCTAACGCTTTTTGAAAATCAGTTGCTCTTTCTTCATCTGTTCCAGAAAAATGATTGCTCTGATGAAACAGGTGCTCGCCTAATACCACTTTTAAACCCCAACTTTCTGCCAATCTTTTTGCGCTCTTTATTGTTTCTACTCGGTTTTTTAAAACCCCTGCAGGAGCTACAATTGCAATAGTGTCCCCTATGTTCAAATAAGGCGGAGTTTTTAATTTTTCTTGCGCAAATACGAATAAAAAAGGCAGTAGAAAAAAGGACGTAAATAAAATAGGTTTCTTCAAAATAAATCTTGTTTCTTGGTTCTAACAATTTAAAAATCTAACTATTGTAAATGTATCAAATTTCAATCGTTTTTAAAACTCGGTTTTTTGTACTTTTGTTGAGCAATAATCAAACCGAAAATTAAATTAAGGAAAATTCAATGAATACTCCAAAAAGATATACAATTACAGCAGCTTTACCTTACACTAACGGCCCAATTCATATTGGACATTTAGCGGGTGTTTACGTTCCTGCAGATATTTACGCTCGTTACTTGCGTTTAACCGGTAAAGATGTTGCCTACATCTGTGGTTCTGATGAACATGGTGTAGCAATACCCATGAGAGCTAAAAAAGAAGGCGTTTCTCCTCAAGATATAATCGATAAATACCATGGAATAATCAAGCAATCTTTCTCAGATTTTGGAATTTCTTTTGATAATTATTCAAGGACCTCCTCTAAAATTCATCATGAAACTGCCTCAGATTTTTTTACAAAAATGTATGAAAGTGGTGATTTTATTGAGGAAACTTCTGCACAACTCTATGATGCCGAAGCAAATCAGTTTTTAGCAGATCGTTTTGTGGTGGGAACTTGCCCTAAATGTGGCTTTGAAGAAAGTTATGGAGATCAATGCGAAAACTGCGGAACCACTCATAATGCAACAGATTTAATCAATCCAAAATCTGCTATTACCGGAAACGTACCGACTGTAAAAGAAACAAAACATTGGTTTTTACCTTTAGATAAACATGAAGATTTTTTAAGAGAGTGGATTTTAAAAGGTCATAAAAAGGATTGGAAACCGAATGTTTACGGACAAGTAAAGTCATGGGTAGAAGACGGCTTAAGGCCCAGAGCTGTAACTCGTGATTTAGATTGGGGAATACCTGTTCCTCTTGAAGGTGCAGAGGGAAAAGTGCTCTATGTTTGGTTTGATGCACCTATCGGATACATCTCATCAACCAAAGAATGGGCGGCAAGAGAAGGTAAAAACTGGGAGGATTATTGGAAAAAAGACGATACTAAATTAGTCCATTTTATAGGGAAAGATAATATTGTTTTTCACTGTATTATTTTTCCATCGATGCTAAAAGCCCA
>JAQWOW010000089.1 GCA_029245665.1 Polaribacter sp.
TATTACTTAATTTTCAAAAAAACTAAATACATTTCCACCATATCGTTTATCATAACTATGATTTTCATGATTAGATAAGTCTGTATGTTTAGAATGTTCAATTATTAAAACTCCATCAACATTGAGTAATTTTTTTGTAAATACAATATCTACAATTTTTGAAAACTGTTCTGCTTCAAAATCATAAGGAGGATCTGCAAAAATTACGTCCGTTTGTAAAGCAGTCTTTTCTAAAAATTTGTAAACATCACTTTTAAAAGTATGGATGGGTAAATCTAATTCTTTAGCAGTATTAGAAATGTATTTTATACAACCAAAGTGAGCATCTATTGCATAGATCGTTTTTGTGCCTCTGGATGCAAACTCGTAACTGATATTTCCTGTGCCAGAAAATAAATCTATTACAGATATACTATCAAAATAATAGGTGTTATTTAAGATGTTGAATAAGGATTCTTTTGCCATATCTGTAGTTGGACGAACAGGTAAATTTTTAGGTGCTGTTAAACGCCTGCTTTTATGCTTTCCAGAAATTATTCTCATGAACCTAAAAGTATATAGTTTGAATGTTTAGAGTAATTTAGTTGTTTAAAAATGGGATTATTACTTTCTAAAAATAAAACATTCCTAATGTATTGATAAGTTATAGTATAAAGTTCAGATTCTAACTCAATATCTCCTGTAAAATATAGTTGTATTTCTTCTACATCTAATTTTAATTGTTCAAACGTAAACAAGATATAGTAAATAAAGTCTTCTTTAGTTTCAAAAGAAAAAGAGTTTGAAAAATACAATTGTTTATTTTGTATTACGACAACATCAAAACTGTCTGAAGAAACATTTACGTAGACCACTTTTTCATCCGAATTATTGATGGAAATTAATTTTTCAATAAATATAGTAAGATGATGTTTGTATTCGAATTCACCAAAATTTTGAAAAAGAAAATTATTAATATTTACATAAGGTATGTATACATTTTTTGCTTTTATACTTTGTATGTCATCAAAAGTAATAAAGTCTGAAGTTAGTGTCTTTATATTAAAATTAAGATATTCTGAAAGTTTGTTTTCAGAAAAGTAGGTGTTTGGAACTAGACAGGATAGATTATTTTGATGAACTACTGATACTGAAGAAAAATCTTTTTGTAAATAGGAATCTGTTTTAAACAGTTCTTCAATTTTTTTTAATAAACTTTCTGGAGTTATTTTTTTTTCTTTAAAAAGATACTCATAAAAGTAAAGAATTTCTTCTGATGTATTGTCAGTTATACAAAAAGAAAATCCATCCAAATTAAATTGGATGGATAACTTAGTGTCTTTTGTATCTCTCAAAGAAATAGTGCTACTCTTTTTTATCACGCTCTTGTTTATCATAAGATGGTGGCCAATTACCACCCGTTGAAACTTCCTCTAGAGAACCAACAGAAACAAACTCTCCTTTAATTTGATCTGTAGCAATCGCTTCTAACTCTTGTTTTACGAGAGATTTACTCATTCCTTTTAAAATATCTATTTTTTCAGTTTTCACATAAAATGTTGGTACTACCAAGCCTTGAACTTTTTCTACAGTACTGATAACAATATCAAATTCTTTTCCTTCAACACCGGGGACTTTAAACATATTTTTATAATCTCTACCGTCAAAATATTTTAAAACAGGTTCATATCCAATAGTATCTTTTTTTCTTTTGGTTACATCATCGATAATACCACCCCCTTTATTAACTTTTATTATGGTGTCTTTTGTTTCCGTTAATGCAAGTTGAGCTGAATCAATAAACTGAATTAAACCAGCTTTATCATTTGTATATTTTCCTGTTACTTCAAAATGCTTTACTTCTGCATCTCTAATTATTTTAAGGCTTTTTACAACTCTAGCAAATTTTGCAACTTTTTTCTTATTGAAATTAATTGGCTCCATGATACCATTATAAATCTTAAAAACTAAAAAAACTGTCAGAAGTAAAAGCAATGAAGATGCAATCCATCTAAATTTTAATGGTAAATATTTAACTACAATAATAGCTAAAAGTACTGCAACTAAAACCGCTGCTAAAATCATTCCTAGTAATCCCATTTTTATTATATTTTGTATAGTGTTAGAGCAAATCTACAATTTTTTTTTAATGATAAAAACTTTTATTTACAAATCAATGTATCTTTGTTGTATTAAATTTTTTATGATAAAAATTACAACTGAATTTTACGCAGAATTAGTTCAAAAGTTTCAATACTATCCTACTTCAAAACAAAACAAACTTTTAGGGTTATTGAGTGACTTTACGTTTGGTGAAGATAAAGATGATTTGTTTTTACTCAAAGGCTACGCGGGAACTGGTAAAACAACAATAATTAGTGCTTTTGTTAAGAGTTTAAGTTTAACGGGGAAAAAATCAGTTTTGTTAGCCCCTACTGGAAGAGCTGCAAAAGTAATTTCTGTGTATTCAAAAAGACCTGCTTTTACAATTCATAAAAAAATATATTTTCCTAAGAAACAATCTAATGGTTCTCTAGACTTTGTTTTACAAACAAACAAGCATAGAAATACAATTTTTATAGTAGACGAAGCTTCTATGATTTCTAATAGCAGACAAAACCAAAAACTATTTGAATCTGGTTCTTTATTAGATGATTTAATTAGATATGTCTATTCTGGCCATCATTGCAAATTAATATTCATTGGAGATACCGCACAATTGCCGCCTGTGAAATTATCCATTAGTCCTGCACTAGAACAATCAAACTTAATATATGAGTATCAAAAAAATGTAACAGAAATTGAGTTAGATGAGGTTATGCGTCAACATGAAAATTCAGGGATACTAGCAAATGCAACTTTCTTAAGACTGATGATTCAAAATGATGCAACCAATTTTCAATTTGAAATTAATTTTCCCGATATAATAAGGCTGATTGATGGGTATGATATTGAAGATGCTTTGGTAACTGCTTATGAAAAAAATGGTGTAGAAGATACCGCTTTTATTGTTCGCTCAAATAAAAGAGCAAATCAATATAATCAACAAATTCGTTTGAATATCCGTGGTCAAGAAAACGAAATCTCTGCGGGTGATTATATTATGGTTGTAAAAAATAATTATTTTTGGTTAAAAGAGAATTCTGTTGCAGGCTTTATTGCAAACGGAGATATTT
The DNA here is from genome assembly GCA_029245665.1 of Polaribacter sp. Classification (GTDB taxonomy): domain Bacteria; phylum Bacteroidota; class Bacteroidia; order Flavobacteriales; family Flavobacteriaceae; genus Polaribacter. The sequence continues at coordinate 3,156 of JAQWOW010000089.1, forward strand.
GTGAGGTATTAAAGATTTTTTCAATCAAAGAATTGTATGGTTTTAAATTTGCTGAAGTTGAAGTGAGGATGATTGATTACCCTGATATGCAATCTTTTGAAACAGTAATATTATTAGATACTTTAACAAGTGAAACTCCCTCTTTAACGTTTGAAGAGTCCAATAAATTATATCAGGCAGTCAAGGAAGATTATATCCACGAAAAATCTAAATATAAGCAGTTTGTAGCAATAAAGAACAATGCATTTTTCAATGCATTACAAGTCAAATTTTCTTACTCTATGACCTGTCATAAATCTCAAGGAGGTCAGTGGGAAACAGTGTTTATAGAACAACCATATTTACCAGAAGGGGTGTCTAAAGAATATTATAGATGGTTATATACAGCAGTCACAAGGGCTCAAGAAAAGTTGTACTTGATTGGTTTTAAGGATGAGTTTTTTAATGATTAAGGTAACAAGTAGTTAATTGTAATTCGGCCATATTGGTCGCCGTACTTATATCTTAACCTTTCCGATTTCTTGGTGTTGTAGATAAAAATGTATCCAAAATTTAGACGATTAATTGTAAACTTTAATCCAATTTCAATGTCCAAAATAAGCGGTTTGATTTTTTTAGTTATTGGGCTTGTTTTATTAAGAAAGCTACCTTGTATAGTAGCGTCATAAAAGACATAATTCAACATCGATTTTACATATAAGAATGATTCAGTCTTTCTAAAGTAATTCGTGTGTTTATTATTTAAATTTGTATTAAAAGCGATGCTATTTGTTGATTTTTGTAATGGTATAAACCCAATTCTTGTATAAAACCCAGAGGAAGTATTTGTGATAACAGAACCTAAATTTAAAGAGTTAATCCAAGAAATATCAAAATACTTTTTTTTACTATTTACGACTGTTTTTAAATAGTTGGTATTAAAATTTAATCCAAATGCTTTTTTTATTTGATATTTCCAGCCAGTAGCTTTTCTAAAATCATAAATGTTGTGGATAAATTCTTGTAGTTCTCTGGCAAAAGAATTTGATCCGATGACACCAACCTGTAGTGAGGTTTTTAGTATTTGGTAGTTTTTGTAGGCTCTAATCATTCCAAATCCAGCATATAGATATCCTGCAAAAGGTCTGTCGTGTTCTAGCGGACTATTTACAACAGATTTATAAGGGGTATACATTTTATGGCCAATTTGCCATTCATAAATACGTTTATCTAAAAGATTGTTTTTACTATTTAAAAGCTGTCTGTATGTTAAAAAAATACCACTCGTGTAATAACGATCTTTAAATGAAGAAACATACAAATCGTTGTCGGTTATTAGGCTAATTTCACGAGAAAATTTTTCTTGAGAACATGTACTTAAAGATACAAATAAAAAAAGAATAAATATGAAGAATTTCATTGTTAACAAATATAACAGAACTTATTTAAAAAGCTCTTTTTATCATGGGTTTCTGAAAAAAAGTAGCTATTTTTAGACCAAGTAATTAGAAGTGATGGAGATTAAAAAAGGATTAAGTTTAGAAGACTTTCAGAAAGTAAATAATATCAATGAGTTAGTAGCACTTATTGAAGAGAAAAGTGAGAATAGTAACAAGGTAAAGAAAATAATTTTATATGACGAAGAATTACGGTTACTTCAAATAGAGCTCGTTAAATTACAGCGATGGATCTCTAAGAATAACAAACGAGTTGCGATTATTTTTGAAGGTAGAGATGCTGCTGGAAAAGGAGGTAATATCCGAAGATTTATGGAGCATTTAAACCCTCGATCTAGTAGGTTAGTCGCATTGAATAAACCGACAGAAATTGAAAAAGGTCAATGGTATTTTCAACGTTATATTAAAGAATTACCAAATCCTGGTGAAATTGTTTTTTTTGATAGAAGTTGGTATAATAGAGCAGTTGTAGAACCAGTCATGGGTTTTTGTAAAGAGCAGCAGTACAAAGAATTTTTATTACAAGTCCCTGAATTTGAACACATGATGTACGAGGATGGTGTGGTGATCATAAAGTTTTGGCTTTCCATAACAAAGGACGAACAATTAAAACGATTTGAAGGAAGAAAAGAGACCCCATTAAAAAGATGGAAATTTAGTCCCGTAGACAAAAAAGGGCAAATTCTATGGAATAAATATACTCATTACAAAGAAGAAATGTTTTCTAAGACACACACATCATACAGTCCTTGGATGATAATAAAAACAAATGATAAAAAAGCGGCAAGATTAGAAGCAATTAGACATGTTCTATCTCATTTTAATTACGATGGAAAAGCAGCTGCAAAAACAGTCTTAAATCCAGATCCAAATGTTGTAATGCGTTACTTCAGATCAAACACTTAAATAGATTAAACTTATAATGAAAATAGGAATTAAAGATTTAAAAAAGCTCAATTCTAAAAAAGGATTGTTAGCGCTTTTATCAAAAGAACCTTTAAATATCGAAAGGGCATTGAGATATGTTGACTATCAGAAAAAGTTAGAAAAACTTCAAGTGGAGCTTATTAGATTACAAACTTGGGCAATTCAAAAGGAGGAACGTATAATTGTTATTTTTGAAGGAAGAGACGCCGCAGGTAAAGGAGGAGCAATAAGAAGGTTAACAGAGCGTATTAATCCACGTCACATGAGAATTGTAGCATTGTCAAAGCCAACCAAAGATGAACGCTCTCAGTGGTATTTTCAGAGATATATTGAACAACTACCCAAAGCAGGAGAAATTGTTTTTTTTGATAGAAGTTGGTATAATAGAGCAGTAATAGAACCTGTAAACGGATTTTGTACTCAAGACGAATATGAAGTCTTTATGAATCAAGTTAATGATTTTGAAAGAATGATTTTACAATCGGGAATCCATGTTGTCAAAATATACATGTCTATCTCTAAAAAAGAACAATCCAAACGTTTTGCAGACATTAAAAGTGATCCATTGAAACAATGGAAAATGACAAAATTAGATGAAAAGGCTCAAGACCTTTGGAATGACTATACAGAGTATAAAAATGCAATGTTTAAAAGAACAAATACAAAAATTTCTCCCTGGAAGATTATCAGAGCTAATAGAAAAACAGATGCTAGGGTAAATGTGATTACACATATTTTAGAGAGTATTCCTTATGACAAAAAATTAAAAGTGTAGTCTAACCTTTTTTTATTTCAGAGAAGATATAATAAATTTCAGCAGCAATTTGCTGATTTGTCTTTAAATAAGTTTCATCTTGTAAATCTGTTTCATCAGAAGATTTAGGGTCTACAAAAGGCAAGTGAAACCTCAGTAATGCTTCAGGGATAAAAGGACAATTTGTGTCTGCATTATTACACGTAGTAATTGCAATAAAAGGATTCTTATTTTCTTCATTATCATATCGCTTAGAATACCCTAGGATAGATTTTGAGGTTCCTTTAAAAGAAATAATATATTTAGGGTTTTGATGAGAAAAATTTTCTAGGTTAAAAGAAAACCCAACCTGTTGCAGGGTCTTTACAGTATTTCTGAAAAATGCAGTTACTTCTGTTCCTCCCGAAAAACTATTGATATTTAAATCAAAGTAATTTGCTGCAAAAAAACCCCACACTTGACCTAACTGACTTCTTCTTGAATTGTGAGTGCAAATAAAATTTAAATTAACAACACCATCTTTCTTATATTTTTCTAAAATTCCATGAGATATTTTTTGCAATAATTTTTTTCTTTCATCACTTAATACAATTTTCGCATTGGCATTCTTAAAGAAATTTTCAGTAGAAATGGCTGAAGTCATCATCATCTTGTTATTTTTGCAGCAAAGATAGTAAGTTCAAAACTTAAAACAAATTAACAGAAGGTTAACAATGTGTATAGAAATTGGTCATAAAGTAGCGGTTTTAGATGATATTTTAAAAGGTAAAGTCATCAATATTATAGGTGATGAAGTAACAATAGAAACTACTGATGGAATGATTTTTAATTTCAACTCTTCAGAATTGGTGCATATTGAAATTGAACAACATGAATTGTCTAAATTTAGCGATATTAACAATTCTCTTTTAAAAGATAAACTTTCTCAAAATCCTCCAAAGAAAAGCCTATTTAAAAAAAATAAAAAAGAAGTTGTTTTTGAAGTTGATTTACATATTAATAAACTTACAAAATCTATCAAAAACATGGATAATTATGACATGTTACATCTTCAACTCGATACAGCTAAAAATAAAATTGAGTTTGCTATTTCTAAAAAAATTTCTAAAATTGTTTTTATTCATGGAATAGGAGAAGGGGTTTTAAAATCTGAACTTCATAGATTGCTAAAAAAATATCCAATAAAATTTTATGATGCTTCCTATAAAAAATATGGTTTGGGAGCTACTGAAGTTTATGTTTTTCAGAATTCTAATTAATTGTATTTTTGCCTTATGAATACTTTCTATCTAGACAATGCAGCGACGACTCAAATTGATGAGCAGGTAATAGAAGTTATACATTCCTCGATGAGGAATAATTATGGAAACCCTTCATCAGTTCATCAATTTGGAAGAAAAGCAAAATCAGCAATTGAAACTGCAAGAAAAAATATAGCAAAACATTTAAATGTATCTGCAAGTGAAATTATTTTTACAGCTGGAGGAACAGAAGCTGATAATTTAATTTTA
>JAQWOW010000098.1 GCA_029245665.1 Polaribacter sp.
TCGATCTTGTCTCCTGTAATTACATAGCCATTATCTGTATGGGGTAGCCATAAAATTCTTAAAAAATCATGTTTTTTGAGTCTTTCTCTAATTTTAGGCAACCATTCCGAATCATTTTCAGGAAATTCTTTTACATGTAAAGTATACAATGGTTCACATTTAAAAGTTACGGTAGACATCACCCCAAGAACTCCAAGAGATACTTTTACAGCATTCATTATTTCCTCCCCATCATTCATTGTTCTTATAGATCCATCTGCTAAAATTAAATTACAACTCGTCATATATTCACACAATAATTTACCACTTGTACCATGTGTTCCAGTAGCCAAAGCGCCACCAATGGTAATCGTATTGATGTCAGGTAAACAGGGAATGCACCAATTTTTAGCTTCTATAGCCTCTAGTAAATCACCAAGAATGATTCCTGACTGAACTGTAATCGTATAATCCGAATCGTTATAAGATAAGATTTTATTATACTTAGAAATATCTATTAAAGTTTCTGTTCCTGAGGCAATATCAGCAGATGATTGTTTGGTTCCAAAAAAACGGACTTTATCTGTTTTAGAAATAATTTCTTGTAATTCTTTTTCTGAACGAATACTATACAGAGATTTGTATTTGTGAGTAAGATTTTCATTCCAACTAACCCATACACCATTATTTTCTTGCTTCATATATTTGTGACAATGTGCTACAAAAGTATAGTTTTATCTTTTTTTTACAAGATTTCTAGTTTTAAAATTTGACAATTAAGAATCAATTTAATTTATAATTTATTTCCTGATTTTTTAAGGTGGTGAGTAATTCATTAGAAATCTTAACTGTAGTATTTCTGCTTGGAAAATTCACTTCAATTTTTTCTTTTGCATCCCAAATAGTAAAGTTTAAGGTTTGTTTTCCTGGGTTGTTTTTTAGGATGGTTTCAAGATTCAAAATAGTATCTTCTTTGATTTCGTCTAAAGGAATTTGAATGGTTACTTTTTTACAAAGTTCATCCATGATGTCATGCAAGAGTTTCATTTCTGTAAACTTCAATCTTGGTTCACCGGTAACACCTTCTTTATTGGTCCAACCAGGTTGAATCGTTGAACGAACAAATAAGAAAGAATTGGGAACTAAAAAGTGTTTCATTTTTAGATATTCTTCTCCAAAAATTCGAAATTCATGACTATCATTATAATCTTCAATTGTAAATAGAGCCCAGCCTTTACCGGCTTTAGAAACTCGATGTTGAACATCAGAAATAATACCAGCAAAAGATAAATTCATACCTACATATTTGCCAATATCTTCTTTAAAATGTTTTAATGTTGCATTGCAAAAAATGAGTTCATTCTTAAAATCATCTAACGGATGAGCAGAAATATAAATTCCGATTACTTCCTTTTCTTGAGATAAAAGCTCCATGGTACCCCAAGTTTCGCATTCTGGGATGTCGGGTTCTGGAAATTGAATATTAGAAGCTTCGCCAAACATAGAGACTTGTGCAGAATTTTCATTTTCTTGATATTTACTACCAAATTTCATGGCACGTTCTAAAAATGTAATGCCTTTTTCATCTGTTGAGAAATATTGAGCCCTATGGGTATCAGAAAAAGAATCAAAAGCACCAGCTTTCACCAAACTATCAAAAGATTTTTTATTCGCTGCTCGTAAATCTACCCGTTTTGCCAGGTCGAAAATTGAAGTATAATTACCATTTTCTTTACGTTCTTTGATAATGGCTCTTACTGCACCGGCACCAACTCCTTTTACCGCTGCCATTCCAAAACGAACAGCACCTTCATGGTTTACAGAAAATTTTAAATACGATTCGTTTAAATCAGGCCCTAAAACAGCCAATCCCATGCGCCTGCATTCTTCCATGAAAAACGAGACAGATTTAATGTCGTTCATGTTGTTAGAAAGTACAGAGGCCATATATTCAGCAGGATAATGTGCTTTTAAATAAGCCGTTTGGTAAGCAATCCACGCATAGCAAGTAGAGTGCGATTTGTTAAAAGCATAACTTGCAAAGGCCTCCCAATCTTTCCAAATTTTCTCTAATTTTTCTGTATCATGGCCGTTTGTAGAAGCTTGTTCTATAAATTTTGGTTTCATTTTATCCAAAACCGCAATTTGTTTTTTACCCATTGCTTTTCGCAGAACATCGGCTTCACCTTTGGTGAAATTTGCCAATTTTTGAGAGAGTAACATTACTTGCTCTTGATACACCGTAATTCCGTAGGTTTCTGCCAGGTACTCTTCCATAGCAGGTAAATCGTATTCAATATCTTCTGTTCCGTGTTTTCTATTGATAAAAGACGGAATGTATTCCATTGGTCCGGGTCTGTACAAGGCATTCATAGCAATTAAATCTGCAAAAACAGTTGGTTTTAAAGAACGCATGTGTTTTTGCATTCCAGGAGATTCGTATTGAAAAATACCTACAGTTTCACCTTTTTGAAAGAGTTTATAGGTTTTTTCATCGTCTAAAGGGAAATTCTCTGGATCTAAATCTACATTATGTTTTGCTTTTACAATTTTAACGGTATCTTTTATGAGTGTCAATGTTTTCAATCCTAAGAAATCCATTTTTAACAAACCTGCAGATTCTACTACAGAGTTGTCAAATTGAGTCACATACATATCAGAATCCTTTGCCAAAGCTACTGGCACATAGTTGGTGATGTCTCCAGGCGTTATAATTACACCACAGGCATGAATTCCTGTATTTCTTACTGACCCTTCAAGAATAGTGGCTTTGTTAATGGTTTCAGCATCAACCCCCATACCTTGAGACATTGTTTTCAATTCTTCAACCATCACCTTTTCTTCAGCTCGAAGACCCGCAACTTTCCCTTTACTTTTAGCATCTTCACCAAAAATATTTTTCAGTTTGATATTGGGAATCAATTTCGCAATTCTATCTGCTTCAAAAAGGGGTAAATCTAAAACTCTGGCAGTATCTCTAATAGAAGATTTTGCCGCCATGGTTCCGTAAGTTATGATCTGAGCAACTTGATTGGCACCATATTTATTAATTACGTAATCCATTACACGGCCCCTTCCTTCATCATCGAAATCAATATCGATATCTGGCATGGAAACCCGTTCCGGATTTAAGAAACGCTCAAAAAGTAAATCATATTTGATAGGGTCAATATTGGTAATCCATAAACAGTAAGCAACTACAGAACCCGCTGCAGAACCACGTCCTGGGCCAACAGCAACATCCATATTTCTTGCTTCTCGAATAAAGTCTTCTACAATTAAAAAGTAACCAGGATATCCTGTCTTTTCAATTACTGAAAGTTCAAAATCCAATCGTTCTTTGATCGATTCAGTAATTACTCCATAGCGTTTTTTTGCACCAACAAAAGTCAAGTGTTTTAAAAAATTATTCTCGCCACGTTTTCCCTCATCCTCTTCGTCTTTTGCATCTTTAAATTCGTCAGGAATATCAAAGGCGGGTAATAAAACATCTCGTGCTAATGTGAAAATTTCAATCTTATCTACAACTTCTTGAATATTGATGATGGCTTCAGGGAGATCTGCAAAGAGGGTTTTCATCTCTGCTGAAGACTTAAAGTAATATTCTTCATTTGGCAAGCCATACCTGTATCCACGACCTTTACCTTTCGGGGTCGCTTGTTTTTCACCATCTTTCACACAGAGTAAAATATCGTGTGCGTTGGCGTCTTTTTTTTCTAAATAAAACGTATTATTTGTGGCAACAACTTTAACATCGTGGTTTTTGGAAAACTTCAATAAAGTTTCGTTTACAATGGTTTCGTCTTGTTGGTTATGACGCATTAACTCAATATATAAATCGTCTTTAAATTCTTCTTTCCACCAAAGAAGTGCTTCTTCGGCTTGTTTTTCTCCAAGATTTAGAATTTTACTAGGAACTTCACCGTACAAATTTCCCGTTAAAACGATGATATCTTCTTTGTACTGTTTGATAATTTCTCGATCAATTCTAGGAACGTAGTAGAATCCATCTACAAAAGCAATCGAAGACATTTTTGCCAAATTGTGGTATCCATTTTTGTTTTTTGCTAACAAAACTACTTGGTAACCATTATCTTTCTGTGATTTATTTTTATGATCTTCACAAACATTAAACTCACAACCCACAATAGGTTTCATTGAGGTTTCTGATGTCTTATTATGGTTTAAGATTGCACTAACAAAGTGAAAAGAGGCCATCATGTTGGCAGTATCTGTCATTGCTACTGCTGGCATCTTGTCTTTGGCAGCCGCTTTTATAATATTTCCGATTTGCATGGTAGATTGCAAAACCGAAAATTGTGTGTGGTTGTGTAAATGTGTAAATTGTACATTTTCTAAAGCAGCTAATCCTTCTGAAGTAGATTCTGTACTTTCTGTATTTTTTAACTTTTCAAGACGTTTTCGAATCCTATCACTCTCTTTCTTAAGGTTGATGTGTTTTAACCCAATAACCTGAATTGGTGTTGGATTTTGCTCAGAGAAGTTTTTGAAATATGCTTCATCAACATCCAATTGTTCTTTTGTAAATTCTCTCAAACGAATTAATTCTAAAAAACATCTTGTTGTTGCTTCCACATCGGCAGTTGCATTGTGCGCCTCACCAAAACCAGTACCAAATAAATGGGTGTGTAATTCTGTTAAAGTGGGGAGTTTAAATTTTCCACCACGACCTCCAGGGATCTTGCACATCAAGGCTGTTTTTTCTGTACAAGTATCTAGAATTGGGAGTGAGGAAAGCTTGTTTTCAATACCTAATCTATGGAATTCACAGCCCATAATATTCAAATCGAAATTCAAATTCTGACCCACAATAAAAGTTGTTTTCTCTAAAGCTTTGTTAAATAAAATCAACCCTTCGTTTAAAGAAATTCCCTGTTCTTCAGCTAGTTCGGTAGAAATTCCATGAATTCTTTCAGCATCATAGGGGACATTAAAATTAGTTGGTTTTATTAGAAAATCCTTGTGTTCTAAAACAGTTCCCATTTCATCATGTAATTGCCATGCAATTTGAACGCACCTTGGCCAATTGTCGGTATTCGTTATGGGAGCGTTCCAACTTTTAGGCAATCCCGTGGTTTCGGTATCGAAAATTAAATACATGAAAAATGTTTATTTATGGATGATTTTATTTCTTTAAAAGTAATTGTAAATTTAGGTTTTTTTGAAGAGATTTTACGCGGAAGTTATTAACTTATTGTTGATTGTTTATCTGAAAGCGCGTTCGGGATAGAACGGGTTGTTTGAGCTCTTTTTTAGCTGCGAAAAAAAGCGAGGAGTGAAAGCCCGATCAAACGCCCAAAAAAATATTGAAAATTAGAGTTTTAGTTTAAAAAGGTTTTGTATTTTTGCGCCCACTTACTACGAGATGGTAAGATTTTAATAATCAAGGTCGTGAACCTTAAAAAATTAACAAATTATGTCTGTAAAGATTAGATTGCAAAGACACGGTAAAAAAGGGAAACCATTCTATTGGATAGTTGCCGCTGATGCTCGTGCAAAAAGAGATGGTAAATACTTAGAGAAAATAGGTACTTACAATCCAAATGTAAACCCTGCAGTTATTGATTTAAACATCGATAAAGCTGTAGAATGGTTGCAAAATGGTGCGCAACCAACCGATACTGCAAAAAACATTTTATCTTACAAAGGTGCGATGCTAAAAAATCATTTAGTTGGTGGTATTCGCAAAGGTGCTTTAACTCAAGAACAAGCAGATGCTAAATTTGCAGCTTGGTTGGAGGAAAAAGCAACGAAAATTGCAGACAAAGAAGCAGGGTTGTCCAAAGCTCAATCTGAGGCAAAAGCAAAAGCGTTAGCAGCAGAAAAAGCGGTAAACGAAGCTAGAATCGAAGCAGCGAAACCAGTTGTTGAAGAGGTTGTTGAAGAGGAAGTAGCTGAAACTGAAGCAGTAGCAGAAGCAACTGAAGCAGTAGCAGAAGCAACTGAAGTAGCTCCAGAAGCAACTGAAGTAGCAGAAGAAAAAGCAGCAGAATAAGATCTAAAATTTGTACGAGAATGCGTAAAGAAGATTGTTTTTATCTAGGCAAAATCGTAACAAAATATAGTTTTAAGGGTGAAGTTGTTATCAAGTTAGATACAGACGAACCCGAGTTGTACAAAGAAATGGAATCAGTTTATGTCGAATTCGGCAGCAATCTGGTTCCATTTTTTATTGAAAAAAGCTCACTGCACAAAGGAAATCAATTACGCGTGCAATTTGAAGAGGTGTATTCTGAAGAAGCAGCGGATTCCATTTTAAAATGCGGAATTTATTTGCCAATTGATTTATTGCCAAAATTATCTGGTGATAAATTTTATTTTCATGAGGTAATTGGTTTTACTGTTACTGATGCCAGTTTTGGTGAAGTTGGAACAATTGTTCACATAAATGACAAAGCTGCACAGCCACTTTTTGAAATTGACCGAGAAGGGAAAGAAATTTTTATTCCGATGGTTGACGATTTCATTAAAAAAGTAGACAGAGAAAGTAAAACAATAGAGGTCAAAACTCCAAACGGATTAATAGAACTTTACTTGTAGTTTATAAGTAGTAAAAAAGTTGAAACACACTTCGATACGTTCAGTGTAAAGATTCAGCAAAACTAGAGAGGTGGCCGAGTGGTCGAAGGCGCACGCCTGGAAAGTGTGTATACGGCAACGTATCGAGGGTTCGAATCCCTTCCTCTCTGCAAAAGGAAACCACGACATTTGTCGTGGTTTCTGTTTTTAAAAAAACTTCAATAAAATCAACTTCATTGATTTTATGTTTTTTTTGGTTTTTATTTGTGGACTATTAAAAATAATCTCTTCCTTTTTTCTGCTAATTTTATTTCTTATAAAGAATCGCACGCCAATAGAAAAATATCTACCCACGTGCTATTCTTAAACCTAATCAATCTTTTAGAATTGTCTAGGTCGCCTTAATTAACATCCCCCATAATTAAGATTTGCTATTAAATATTTTTTGTTTTAGTGATTTTTGTAACTCCAATTTTTGTTTTTTATTGGTTGCAACTTGCCATATAGCTGATTCTATATTAGGATTTTGTCTTACTCCTTGAAAAACCATTCGAATGTATTTTGCATTGTGTGGTTTTCCATTTCTATTATAAATTTTTCGTTCAGACAAGATTTTTAAAACCTCCTCAGTATAATGACTTCGGAAAAGTGCTTTTAATTTTTTTTGTTCTAATTCTGTAATCATAGTAATTGTTATTTGACATTATGATAATTGTTGTTATATTGTTGTTATATTGTTGTCGTTTTGTACAAGTACAAGGTATGTAAATTAATTTACAAAATAATAAGAAATGGAAAATAAATTTACAAGCATAAAGAATAGAGTTGTAGAAATTGCTGAAAATCAAGACATTAGTAAAGAAGATTTTTTTAGTAGTATAGGAATGACTTCGGCTAATTTTAGAGGAAAAGCCAAAGAAACACCCTTAAATTCTAATGCAATCGTAAATATAATTACCAAATATCCTAGTACAGATCTGTATTGGTTGTTGACGGGCAGGTCTAAAAATACTTTTTTAGAGGCACATAATATTGTGAATGAGTCAACAACACCATATAAAACACATTGTAAGTATTGTGATGAACATGGTTTGTTCGAAGTATTTCAAGAACAAATAAGTGATTTAAAAAAGGATAAAGAAGACTTAAAACAATTGTTAGGAT
>JAQWOW010000104.1 GCA_029245665.1 Polaribacter sp.
TACGATCACAGAATTATTGATGGACGAGAGTCTGTTGGTTTCCTAGTGGCTGTAAAAGAGGCATTAGAAAACCCTGTGGAATTGTTAATGGATAACAACCCAACAAAAGCATTAGAAATGTAGTCTACCTATTTTGACTTAATATATATTGAAATCCTGAGCTTTTAGCTTGGGATTTTTTTTGCAATGAATATACTTTTCTTCAGAACGATAAAACCATCCCCAAAAACAGTGATAAGAAATTTCATCATTTCTGGGGATTGACGGGCTTTTTAAAAATTTTTAGATTTATAAAAAAAAGCGGTGAACCAAAATTATTGTTACCCTACTCTACATCGGTAGTTAAAAAGCGATAAACGCCTCACTAAAAAATGCATAAAAGTTACTGTTATCCGGAAATAGAAACCTATAAATAGGAGGTTTATGTTTTATAAGAAGTTGACAAAACCTCATATTTGGATAATCTGCATAAATACTGTACATTTGTTTGTACAAAATAAAGTACAATTAAAATTATGAGAGCAATAACAATTTCCACTTTACGAAAAAGTATAAAAAAGCATTTTGATTATGTTTCAAAGTCTATGGAAGTTATAGTCGTACCAAGAAGTAAAGGTGACGATGCAGTTGTCATAATGTCAATAAAAGAATATAATTCGTTGAAAGAAACAGAGCACCTATTATCTACAAAAGCTAATAGAGATAGACTAATTGAATCAATCGAACAAATCGATAGCGGAGAATTAGTTCAATATAATGGGGATAAAATTGAATTAACTCTTTAATGACGATTAATTTTACTGCTCACGGATGGGAAGATTTCAGTTATTGGATAGAAACTGACAATGATACCGCAATTAAAATAAAAGAACTTATAAAATCGATTAAACAAAATCCTTTTAAAGGAATAGGCAAACCCGAACCGCTAAAACACGGATTAAAAGGCTACTGGTCAAGAAGAATAACTGGAGAACACAGATTGGTTTATAAAGTATCTGGAAAGAGAGATGTTGACCAAAAATGTACTATAATTCAATGTAGATTTCATTACGATGATAAATAAAGCCAGTTGCCAACATATAAAATTAATTGCTAGTATACGCTTACTTCCGAAAATTCTTGCGGATTTTCTAGTTGATTTTGTATTTGCTAAATTTAGGTACCGAAAACAGCTGCCTACCATCAAGGTAAGCGCAACTAATTTTATACAAACCCTTTATAATCTGAGAATTATTGATGGACGAGAATCTTTTGGTTTCTTAGTGGCTGTGAAAGAAGCATGAGAAAACCCAATCGAATTGTTAATGGATAACAACCCAACAAAAGCACTAGAAATGTAGTCTTTTTTGAGATAAAAAAGAAACACTATAATATATTTATAATCCTGAGCTTTTAGCTCGGGATTTTTTATGAAATAATATTTAATTATTTATCTTGCTAAAAAAAGTAACAATGTCAAAAAACCCTGAACTAAAACTTGCACTAAATTTTATTGAAAAAACAGATAGAAATCTGTTTATCACAGGAAAAGCAGGTACAGGGAAAACTACTTTTTTACATCAAATTAAAAAAGAATCATTAAAAAGGATGGTGATTGTAGCACCTACTGGTGTAGCCGCGATCAATGCAAAAGGCGTAACGATTCATTCATTTTTTCAAATGCCTTTTGGACCAATTTTACCCAATCAAATTGCAAATACCTCCAATCAACAACGGAAATTCTCGAAGACTAAAATTGATATTATAAAATCCTTAGATTTAGTAATTATTGACGAAATTAGTATGGTGCGTGCCGATTTATTGGATGGAATCGATCAAGTGCTTCGTCGTTACAAAAACCGAAACAAAGTATTTGGGGGTGCACAAATTTTAATGATTGGCGATTTGCAACAGTTAGCACCCGTTGTAAAACCCAATGAATGGGGTTTGCTAAAACAACATTACAATACCGTTTATTTTTTTAGCAGTAAAGCCTATCAAGAAGCCAATGTAGTTTCTATCGAATTGAAGCATATTTATCGTCAGAAAAATGAAAATTTTATTACTATTTTAAATGAAATTAGAAATGATGATTTGTCAGAAAAATCTGCTAAAATTTTAAATGAACGCTACCATCCTACTTTTTCACCAAGTAAAGAAGAAGGCTATATCACCCTAACAACCCACAACAACAGAGCCAACTTAATAAATGATTCTGAATTAAATAAATTAAAAACGAAAAGCTGTTTTTTTAAAGCTGAGGTTTCTGGTAAGTTCAATGAAAACGCTTTTCCTAATGATGAAAAATTAGCGCTAAAAATAGGAGCTCAAGTCATGTTTATCAAAAATGATTCCTCCCCAGAAAAAAGATATTATAATGGTAAAATAGGTGTCATCACAGATATTTCAAAAGAAACTGTAACCGTTCAGTGTGCCAATGAAATTGATGAAATTATTGCCGAAAAAGAACTATGGAATACTATAAATTATTCTATTAATGAGGAAACCAAAGAGTTAAAAGAAGATATTGTTGGTTCTTTTAAACAAATACC
>JAQWOW010000109.1 GCA_029245665.1 Polaribacter sp.
ATTTTTTATTGAATTCACAATGATTTCATAGCTTTCAAAGTTATTGTAGACTTCCTTTGCTCCATAGCCTTCTAATTTTCTATTGTTATTATTATCAATACCTATAAATCTTATTCCAAGGTTTTTGCAAGTTTCGAAATCCCATTTGCCATCTCCAAAGTAAATTATTTCATTAGGTTTAACTGAAGAAATAGCATTTAATTGTTCAATAACATCTAAGGTTATATGTTCTCTATTCTTGAATTTATTTGAATTTGAATAAGCAACTTCATGAGGGTTAATCCCTATTGTATCTAATTTGAAATTTGCCGTTTCCTCCCATCCCCCTGTTGCAATTCCTATTTCATATTCACTTTCCTTCAATAAGGATTGATAGAATTTTAATGCACCCCTGATTTCTGCAAATTTAGATTTGTCTACTATGAATTCATGTTTGAGTTTAGAAAGGAACAACTTCTTTAGATTTAGGATGTCCTCTTTTGTCACTGTTCTATTTAGTTTGTCTTCGACTAATTCCTCTGTGATTCCCCAATCTGTGACATTTTTTATTTCACTCCATTTGACTCCTTTGATTGATACTTTGAATAATGATTCGTATGATTCAATATAGCATTTATCATCAACCTTGGTTGTGTCTGTTAATGTGCCATCTATATCGAAAATTACATACTTCATTTTATTCAGTTCTCCAAAGTTGCAGATAACTTGTTTATATGCAGAACATTTATCTGCTTATCACTCCTTTTTGGGAGGATAAACGGAAGTTTAGTGATTATTATCCTAATAGTGTTTAAATATAAATTTTTAAAATAAATCATCAAACGGATTTTTGATTTTTTTAATTTCAAACCAACAGCTTATATAAAGAACAACCCTCCTATTTACTTAACAAACCAATTCCTTTAACAATTTTTAAATGAACTGATCCAGCAAATAACAGTAAAAAAATAACAATGTAATCAGCTACCAATTGAATGGTAAATTGGTTGTAGGTTATATGATACCGGGTTTCTGAAATGAAATAGATCACCGCAAAAAGGATCGCTAGATAACTTGGATACTTTGTTGGAAAAGTTTTCATATTTATTAATTTAAGCTATTAAAAAAGAGAAATCCTCTTATTTGGAGGCAAAAAGAGCTACATCATTTTTTGTGACTTCTTTTTCTCCTAAAATAATTAAACGTTCAACAACATTGCGTAATTCACGAATATTACCAGTCCAATCATACTCTTGTAACAATTGAACTGCTTCCGCTGAAAATTCCTTTACGGGGGTTCCTTGTTCCTCAGCTATTTTCTTTGTAAAAAAGTCAACTAGCAAAGGAATATCTTCTCTTCTATCATTTAATGTAGGGACTTCAATAAGGATGACCGCTAATCGATGGTACAAATCTTCTCTAAATCTCCCCTCGGCAATTTCTTCCTTTAAATCTTTGTTGGTTGCAGCAATAACTCTAACATCAACTTTTATGTCTTTATCAGAACCGACTCTAGAAATTCTACTTTCTTGCAGCGCTCTTAAAACTTTCGCTTGTGCAGACAAACTCATATCACCAATTTCATCTAAGAATATTGTACCTCCGTTGGCAGCTTCAAACTTACCTGCTCTGTCTTTATTTGCTCCTGTAAAAGAACCTTTAACATGTCCAAATAATTCACTTTCTATTAATTCTGACGGAATAGCAGCGCAGTTAACCTCAATCATTGGTGCTTTAGCTCTATCTGATTTTTTGTGTAACCAATGGGCTACCAATTCTTTTCCTGTTCCGTTTGAGCCTGTAATTAGAACTCTAGCATCTGTAGCTGCTACTTTTTCAATGATGTTTTTAATTTGAGAAATAGCATCACTTTCACCAATCATCTGGTAACTTTTACTTACCTTTTTCTTTAATCTTTTATTTTCTAAGGTTAACGTTTTTTTATCTAGAGCATTTCTTACCGTATTTAAAAGTCTGTTTAAATCCGGAGGTTTGGATATATAATCGAAAGCTCCTAAGCGCATTGTATTAACTGCAGTCTCTAAATCTCCATGTCCAGAAATCATTACAATTGGTATTTCTGGTTTTATTTTCTTGGCTTTTTCCAACACCTCAACACCGTCCATTTTTGGCATTTTAATATCGCATAGAACCAAATCATAGTCTTGGTTTTTTATCATTTCGATTCCTAACAATCCGTCTTCAGCTTCTTCTACATGATACGCTTCATTTTCTTCCGAAATAATTTTTGTTAAAACTCTTCTAATAGCAGCTTCATCTTCAATAATTAATATTTTTGGCATACTTATTTTTCTTGTTTTATAAGGTGAATATCTCTCTGAGGAAATGGAATTACAATCTTATTTTCTCTAAATTTTTTATCGATAGCAAAACGTAAATCACTCTTTACAGTGAGGTGCTCATAACTATTGTTAATCACAAAAAGTAGTTTAAATTGCAATGAACTTTCTCCAAAATCTGTAAATAATACTTTTGGTACAGTCGATTTTAAAACTTTAGGATGAGCAGAAGCAACATCAATTAAAATATCTTTAACAAGCTCTACATCAGAACCATATGCAACTCCTACTTCTACCCCTTCAGTTGTTTGAATTCCGTTTTGAGTCCAATTAAAAAGACTATTTGTTAAAAACTTATGATTTGGTATGATCAATACTTTGTCGTCAATGGTAATAGCTCGGGTAGTTCTTAATCTAATCTCGTCTACTTTACCTATTTTATCTTCTATTTCAATAATATCATTTACATGAAGTGATTTATCAACCAAAATAAAAATACCAGACATGATGTCTTGAAATAAGGTTTGTAAACCTAAACCAATACCCACCAATAATGCCGCAGAACCAGCTAATAAAACACTTACATTGATACCTGATGACTCTAGAGCGATTACTAAGACTATTGTGTAAACAAAATATTGTACAAATGAAAATACCGCTTTAAACTTTCCTTTGTCTTCTTCGTCTAATTTTCTATTAACAATTCTTTTAAAGAGTTTTAAAAAGAAACTTGTCAAGAAAAAAACAAGAATTACAAATAGAATTGTTTTTACATCTAAATGAATGTCTTCTGTAATATTTACAGAGTAGCTTAAAAACTCTTTTAATTTTATCATAAATCTAACCTTTATATTTTAACCAGGTATACAAATCTTTATACGTTGGTTTTTTACCATACATTAAAATTCCTACTCTATAGATTTTAGCAGCCAACCACACCATTAAGACAAAAGTAACCAATAATAGTGCCATAGATATTACCAATTCATACCAAGAAACGCCAAACGGAACCCTCATTAACATCACTATTGGAGACGTAAATGGAATGTGTGAAAAAAGCACAGCGATTGAACCATGAGGATCATTAATTACCGTTGCAAAGCCAACATAAACTCCTAAAATTAGAGGCAACATGATTGGCAACATAAATTGTTGTGTATCTGTTTCGTTATCAACTGCTGCGCCAATTGCAGCAAATAGAGAACTGTATAACATAAAACCACCTAAGAAATAAAAAATAAATAGTACAAATATTTTTAAAATTGGAAGTTTTAAAATTTCTTGAATAACAACTGCCCCTTTATCGCCTGCCGTAACTTGTTTTACAGCATCTATTTGGTCTACAGGAACTCTTGCAGTTTGCATTTCAACAATATCAACACCAAACATAGAGGAAGCAACTGTAGTAATTACAAAAAGGATAATTCCCCAAATAAAGAACTGTAATAAACCTGCCGAAGCATTTCCTAAAATTTTACCCAACATAAGTTGGAACGGTTTTACCGAAGAAACGATAATTTCAATAATTCTACTTGTCTTTTCTTCAATAACACTCCGCATTACCGAGGTCCCATATATGATTACAAACATCATCAATAAATAACCTGCAATTAGACCAACACCAATTTTTAATCCGTTTATCAATTTAGATGATTCTTCACCAGAAAAATTAAACATTTTTATATCAGTGTGTATTCTGGAAGCTTTTATTTTTTTAATGTCTATTCCAAATTTATTGAGTTTTTCATTTCTTATTTTTGATTCTATTTTACTTTCTAAAGAATTCATTAAGGACATTCCAGGAGAATCTTTTGAATAAAACTCTATCGACTTTGCTAACAATTCTAAACTATCTTGCTGGGGTATGAGTAGCACTCCATAATAATTTCCTGCTTCAACTCTTTTCTTGGTTTCAGCTATTCCTAAAGCTGTATAATCTAAATAATGAGTCGTTTTGGTATCCTTAAAATCTTCTTTTAGAAACATCCCAGAATCATCAACATATACTATTTTTTTAACTTTTTCCTCATTTTTTTGGGTTAAAAAATAAATCAAAGCACCCATTCCTACCATAATTAGTGGACTTAAAAAAGTCATCACTATAAAAGATTTATTTCGAACTTTTGCTATAAATTCTCTCTGAATAATTAGTTTTAACTTGCTCATTTCTTTTGACTATTTTTATTTACTGCCTGAATAAAGATCTCATTTGCACTTGGTATCAATTCTACAAAATGTTGCACCTCTCCTCTACTTGTTAAAAATGATAACAAATCATTGGCAGAGTTTCCTTCAGTTAATTTTACATTTAACGTTAAACTATCACTTAATAATTTAAAATTTGAAGGAAAAACCTCAAAATTTTCTTTCAATTTCTGTTTCACCTCTTTTGCATTCGCTGTGTCCAATCCAACTTGAAAAGTATGTGTTCTAAAGTTGCGTTTGATATCATCTAACTTTCCATCTAAAATTTTATTTGATCTATCAATCAATGCAATTTCATCACACATTTCCTCTACAGATTCCATTCTATGGGTTGAAAAGATAATAGTTGCTCCTTCATCGCGTAATTGTAAAATTTCTTTGGCAATTAATTGAGCATTAATAGGATCAAAACCAGAAAAAGGTTCATCAAAAATCAATAATTTTGGTTGGTGTAAAACAGTAACTATAAACTGTACTTTTTGTGCCATCCCTTTCGACAATTCTTCAATTTTTTTCCCCCACCATTCAGAAATATCGAATTTTTCAAACCAATACTTTAGGCGCTTTCTTGCTTCTGATTTAGACAACCCTTTTAACTGTGCTAAGTACAATACTTGTTCACCTACTTTCATCGATTTGTACAACCCACGTTCTTCTGGTAAATATCCAATATGCGCAATGTGTTTGGGTGCTAAAGCTTCTCCATCTAACAAGATAGAACCACTGTCTGGCATTGTAATTTGATTTATAATTCTAATTAATGATGTTTTTCCTGCCCCATTCGGACCCAATAATCCAAAAACACTTCCTTTAGGAATATGCAGAGAAACGTTGTTTAGTGCTGTAAAATCTCTATATTTTTTTACAACATTATTCACCTCTAATAAATTGTTCATTATGTATACTCTTTATTTAAAACTTTATATTATCACAAACTTACATATTTTATGAGGATTAATTAAAGAAGTCAGGCAAGCAAACTACCAAATTTTATGTTAAATTTACTATGCATGCATAACTTTTTTAAAATTTACTATGCGTGCATAATGAATTTGATTATATTTGAACAATGGATAAATACAAATCAATTGATCATGAACTCAGGGCGACATGGCAGGCTGTTGCAAAAATGTATAACGAGCAAGCAATGAAACATGATAGCACCATGGCAACCGCTTTTGTTTTATTAAATATTGACAAACAAAACGGTACGCCATCTACAGCATTAGGTCCTTCAATGGGAATGGAACCTACAAGTCTGTCAAGAATTTTAAAAGCAATGGAAGATAAAGGGGCTATATGTAGAGAAAAAAATCCTGAAGATGGAAGAAGCGTCATTATAAAATTAACT
>JAQWOW010000117.1 GCA_029245665.1 Polaribacter sp.
TCCATTTTCTATAAAAGTAAATCCTTTTGCGAGTCTTTCTGTTCTTTTATTGATACTAGCAACTCCTAATCCAATGGATGCTTGAATTTTTAATTTTTGAATGATTCTTCTTTGCATTATAAAACCCAACTCAAATGCATAAAGATGTATCGTTTTAAGAGTTGTATATTCGGTTCTTTTTTCTTCGTAATTTTCCTCCGATGGCAATACAAATTGTTCGTTTAATAATTGATGCTTGATGATTTGTAATTGTGGCTGTACAATTAATTGAAACTCAAAATTTTTCCATTTACCAATATCGTAGATAGATTGAAACTTATATGTGTTAGTTGTATACTTATAATCTTTGTCATTAAATAAAAAATTATTTGCTGAAGCACTATTGTAAATAAAACCAATTTTTTTTATTGAAAATATACTTTTTTTTCTTTCTTGAGACTTTATACTAATTACAGTTAAAAACAATAGTATGGTGAGAGACTTTTTTTTTATCATTTATTTTAATCCTATCGTTGAGCTACTATTAAGAAAACATTTTAGCTACTTTCTCTGCTTTTTTATGTTGTGAATAATCGTAAAAACCTTCTCCAGATTTTATGCCTAATTTACCAGCCGTAACCATATTTGCTAACAATACACAAGGGGCATATTTAGGGTTTTTAAATCCATCATACAATACATTTAAAATAGACAAGCATACATCTAAACCAATAAAATCTGCTAATTGTAACGGTCCCATCGGATGCGCCATTCCTAATTTCATAACCGTATCAATTTCTTCAACACCCGCAACTCCATTGTATAGAGTCTCTATAGATTCATTGATCATTGGCATTAAAATTCTATTGGCAACAAAACCAGGATAATCATTTACCTCTACTGGAATCTTGTTAATTTTTTTTGAAAGTTCAACCATTGTTTGCATTACTTCATCAGAAGTGTTGTAACCTCTGATGATTTCAACCAATTTCATCATTGGCACTGGATTCATAAAATGCATTCCAATTACTTTATCAGGTCTGTTAGTTGCCGCAGCAATTTGAGTAATTGATATAGAAGAAGTATTACTTGCTAATATTGTATCTGCTGCACAAGTTTCATCTAATTCTTTGAAAATTGTAGCTTTTAAAGTAGTATTTTCAGTAGCAGCCTCAATAACTAGATGCGTATCTTTAACGCCTTCTTTTATTGATCTAAATGTTTTAATTTTTTGTAAAGTTTGGATTTTCTTTGCCTCAGAAATTTTTTCTTTAGCAATCATTCTATCTAGATTGCAAGCAATTTCAGACATCCCCTTTTTCAAAGAATTTTCTGAAATATCAATGAGATGAACATTGTAATTAAATTGTGCAAAGGTGTGTGCAATGCCAGTTCCCATTGTTCCTGAACCGATAATAGCTATATTTTTCATTTTTTTAAGGGGTATTTATGCGTGTTTACATTTCTTTAAATCCAACAATACTTTCTTATTAACTTTCTGTTTTTTATTAAAAACAATCAATAATCATCTGAGCAACTCTTAATGCTTCTGCACCTTGTTTTAAAGTAACAACCGGTGATGTGTTATTCTTAATAGCATCTGCAAATGTTTCTAGTTCGTCTAAAATGGCATTGTTATTTTCTACTGCTGGAGTTTCAAAATAAATTTGTTTTTTAATTCCTTCTGCGTTTTGTAGAATCATTGCAAATTCGTCAGGGTTTTCAGGAACGTCTTTCATTCTAACAACCTCAGATTCTTTGCTTAAAAAGTTAACAGATATATAGGCATCCTTTTGAAAAAAACGGGTTTTACGCATGTTTTTCATAGAGATTCTACTGGCTGTTAAATTTGCAACACAGCCATTTTCAAATTCAATCCTTGCATTTGCTATATCGGGAGTATCAGAAATAACAGCAACACCACTTGCATGTACTTTCTTCACCTTAGATTTAATTACGGAAAGAATGATATCGATATCATGAATCATTAAATCTAGAACCACAGGTACATCAGTACCTCTAGGATTAAACTCTGCCAATCGATGAGATTCTATAAACATTGGATTAGAAATCACGTCTTTAACTGCTGTAAAACCAGGGTTAAAACGCTCTACATGGCCAACTTGTCCTTTTACATGATATTGGTTTGCCAACGTTTTAATAGTCTCAGCTTCTAAAACTGTTTTTGTAATTGGTTTTTCAATAAAAATATGACGGCCTTTTTCTATGGACAGTTTTGCGCACTCAAAATGAGAGAGTGTAGGGGTGACAATATCAACAACATCAACGGCTTCTATTAAAGAAATTATCGATGAAAAAGAAGTATATCCAAATTCAAGAGCAACATTTTTAGCATTGTCTGTAGAAGGATCATAAAACCCGACTAATTCATATTTTTTTGATTCTTGCAACAATCGCAAATGAATTTTTCCTAGGTGGCCAGCACCCAAAACTCCAACTTTAAGCATATAATATATTTTAAGTCTTTCAGAACAAAGTTAAAAAAACATCTACAGGTATCTAGATGCTTTTTTTATTCTTACTGAAATAAGATCAGTATCCGTTTTCTTAGAGACATTAATTTCGTGTTTTTTGATTTAAAAATAATCCCTAAACAAAGATACAATTTTATGAGTATTTATATAGATTAATTACTATTTTTAGACTTCAAAAATTTGTTAAAATTGAGAGACACATCTAAACATCAAGGGCTTCGTAATCAACTTGCTAACGTATTACAAGCAAAGGGTATTGATGATGAAAAAGTACTGAAGGCAGTCCGTAAGATTCCACGACATTTATTTATAGACAGTAGTTTTGAGTCTCATGCGTATCAAGACAAAGCATTTCCTATCGCTGCAGGACAGACAATTTCTCAGCCATATACTGTTGCCTTTCAATCTCAAACGTTAGCATTGAAAAACGGAGAAAAAGTATTAGAGATTGGAACAGGATCTGGCTATCAAACAGCTGTTTTATTAGAGTTGAAAACAGAGGTATATTCTATTGAAAGACAACGTGAATTATTTAAAAAAACTTCTTTATTTTTACCAAAATTAGGATATAATCCTAAGAAATTTATATTTGGTGACGGTTATAAAGGATTGCCAGAACAAGCACCTTTTGATAAAATTATTGTTACTGCTGGAGCACCAATTGTACCAAAACCATTGTTAGCTCAGTTAAAAGTAGGAGGAAGGTTGTTGATTCCTGTAGGAGATAAAACACAAATAATGACCCTTTTTATTCGTACATCTGAAAAAGAATTTGAAAAACACGAATTAGGAGATTTCGCATTTGTACCTATGTTAGAGGAGAGAAATTAGAAATCATATTAATTTATCCAGCTCTCTTCCAATAGGCCGTTTTTCCAAACAATGAAATGCCGATATATCCCCGTATTTTGAGAGTGTTTGGGTTTGATAATTGGAGGTAACATTTATAAATTTTCCCATTTCTAGGGTCTAAAATAGTACCTCCAGACCATTCTTTTCCTTCTTTTTTTAAGCCAGTTAAAATGTTTAATCCTAAAATAGGCTTATTTTTATTATCATCCAGACATTGGGTGCATATTGCATTTCTTCGAGTTGGATCTTTAATGTCAATTATTTTAGCATAGGCTTTTCCGTCTTTTTTGTATACTTCAATTACTGAATCTATTTCTCCAGAATCTTCATTAGTAGAGTGCCATTTACCAAAAATATTTTGCCCATTTATAGAACTTGAAATAATAATTAGAACTAGTGATAATAATATTTTTTTCATTTGTATATTTTTGAATTATTTGATTCGCTAGAAATCTCATTTTTTAAATTATTGCCTTTAAATGTGGGATTATAGCAGAATTTTTAACGTTCTAATTTCGCATTAATCAAAAGCTGCACTATAATTATTTTCCCATTTTCCTTGAACCCGTAATACTTGTTCAATAACATCTCTCACACATCCTTCGCCTCCCTTTTTATTAGAAATATATTTAGAAACACTTTGAATTTCCGGAACTGCATCCTCAGGACAACATGGCAAACCAACTAGTTTCATCACGGGGTAATCAGGAATATCATCTCCCATATACATTACATTTTCTGGTTTTAAATTATACTTTTTCACCAATTCGTTAAATTGTTGAACTTTATCATGAGCTCCTAAATAAATATCTTTAATTCCTAAATTTGCCAATCGAGTTCTAACACCTTCATTTTTTCCTCCAGAAATAATACAGACATTTAATCCTTTGTCTAGCGCTGTTTTTAAAGCATAGCCATCTTTGATATTCATTTGTCTAATCAACGCACCATCTGGCATTATGGTTACCATTCCGTTTGTAAGAACACCGTCTACATCGAATATTAACGTGTGAATATTGGGTAATAATTGTTTGTAGCTAATTTCCATCTTGTATTGATTTTGTGATGAGTGTATAGATTTGTTTTTGCTGTGGATTCAACAAATTTAAGTGATTTTTGATTGTTTTTTTGTCATTTCTAATTGCTGGTCCAGTTTGTGATTTTTCAGGTGATAGCGATTCGGTTTTGATAGCCGTCTCTTTAATCAAAGGCTGTAATATCTCAAAAGGTACTTGATATTCTTTACAAAGATCATTTCCTATTTTATACATGTGATTTGTGAAATTATTTACAAATACCGCAGCAATATGCAATGCTTTTCGTTGCTCAGAATCAACTTTATATGTTTTTTTGCCAATTGATTTTGCAAGTTTTTCAAGTAATTTTTTATCTTCATTGCTCTCTGTTTCTATACAAAAAGGGACTTCATTAAATACAACTTCTTTCTCTTTTGTAAAGGTTTGTAGCATATAAAAAACACCTTTTTTTGTCGTGTTTTTTAATTCGTTGAGAGCACATGCCCCTGAAGTATGAACAACAAAAGGGTTTTTAATTTTTGACGATACTTCTGCAATTGCATCGTCTGACACTGAAATAATTGTAATATCTGCATTCGGAATACTTTCTAAGTTTCTAGAATTTATTTGCTCAACCAAGATGTTTTCAGCATTAGAAAAAGCCGTAAACAAATGAGATGCTACATTTCCATTTCCAACAAGTAGTACAGTTATCATTTTACGAAGATATTCATTTTTTTAGTGTATAGAACACGGAATTCTTAAATTAGCAAGTAATAAATTAATAGAAGAAAGAACTGAATAAATTATGATTAAATATTATTTTGTAGATGTTATACTTTTTAAAGTTAAGTAACTTGAAGTATAAAATCTAAAATTATATAAATTAAGCGTCTTTATTTATTTCGTAATTGATATTTCAAAAAAAGGTTACTTTTGATGTTAAGAACAAACACTCTGTATTACGAATGTATTTTTTACAAAAGAGTTAAATTTGCAGTATAAGAGTCACAAACTTACAGACATTTAACGTATATGAAATTAGATATTTTAGCATTTGGAGCCCACCCTGATGATGTAGAGTTAGGTTGCGGAGCTACCATTGCAAAAGAAGTTTCTTTGGGTAAAAAAGTAGGAATTGTAGATTTAACTCGAGGAGAGTTAGGCAGTCGTGGTTCCGCTGATCTTAGAGATGAAGAAGCAGCTATTGCAGCAAAAATTTTAGGAATTTCTGTTCGAGAAAATTTACGTTTTGCTGATGGTTTTTTTGCAAACGACAAAACTCATCAATTACAAATCATAAAAATGATTCGCAAGTATCAACCAGAAATTGTATTGTGTAATGCAGTTGATGACCGACATATAGACCATCCAAAAGCAAGTAACTTAGTATCTGATGCTTGCTTTTTAAGTGGATTGATAAAGATTGAAACAGAATTGGAAGGGCAGCAGCAAGAAAAATGGAGGCCTAAGCAAGTGTATCATTATCTGCAATGGAAAAGTAGTACTCCCGATTTTGTAGTGAATGTGTCTGATTTCATGGAGGTTAAAATAAAAGCTGTTTTGGCTTATGGTTCTCAGTTTTACAA
>JAQWOW010000118.1 GCA_029245665.1 Polaribacter sp.
AATTAGACTATTTATGGGTTCAGTTAGACCAAAATATGAGAGCAGACGATTCTAAAACTCCTTTATCAAAATCTACAGATGCATCTGCATTCATTACTCCCGAAAACTTTCAAAAAGCATATATGAAAGTAAAGAAAGGGTATGGGTTTAATATTGAAAAAGTAGAAAGCAATGGCGCACCTCTATCTCATTTCATTCATAGAACAATGATGCGCATTAATCTACCAAAAGCACTGGGACCTGGTGAATCTTTTAAATTTAGAATTGAATGGAACTATAAAATAAACGATATCAATGAAGGTAATATAAATGATCAGGGACGTTCTGGATTAGAAACTTTCCCTGATGGGAATAACAACTATACTATTGCACAATTTTTTCCAAGATTGGCAGTATATAATAATGTAGAAGGATGGCAAAACATGCAATTCTGGGGACGTTCTGAATGGGCATTAGAATTTGGAGATTATGAAGTAAATTTAACAGTCCCTGCAGATCATATTGTAGATGCAACAGGTGTGCTACAAAATGAAAAAGATGTATTGACTAAAGAACAACGCAAACGATGGGAAAAAGCAAAAAACTCCTATAAAG
The DNA here is from genome assembly GCA_029245665.1 of Polaribacter sp. Taxonomy (GTDB): domain Bacteria; phylum Bacteroidota; class Bacteroidia; order Flavobacteriales; family Flavobacteriaceae; genus Polaribacter. The sequence continues at coordinate 595 of JAQWOW010000118.1, forward strand.
AGCCTGTTTTCATAGTAACGCAAGCGGAAGCCGAAAAAGCCGAAAAAGGACGAACTACAAAAACGAAAACATGGAAATTTAAAGCCAAAAGAGTTCGAGATTTTGCTTTTGCATCTTCTAGAAAATATATTTGGGACGCTATGGCAACCAGAGTGAATGGCAAAAAAGTAATGGCTGTATCTTTGTATCCGAAAGAAGGAAACCCATTGTGGGAAGAACACTCTACTAGAGCAGTAGCACATACTCTTGTAGAATATTCTAAATTAACCTTTGATTATCCTTACCCAAAAGCTATTTCTGTGCACTCAGAAAGACAAGGAATGGAATATCCTATGATTTGTTTCAACTTTGGTCGACCAAATGCAGATGGTACCTACTCTGACAGAACTAAAAAAGGAATGCTAGGGGTAATTATACATGAAGTGGGACATAACTTTTTTCCTATGATCGTAAATTCTGATGAAAGACAATGGACATGGATGGATGAAGGTTTGAACTCTTTTGTAGAAATTTTAGCAGAATTAACATATGATCCAGAATTATTTGCTACGAACCCAGCAAAAAGCATTACACGATATATGGGTGGAGATCAAAGTTACATCTCCCCTATTATGTCTCAAGGAGACTATGTAAAACAATTTGGCCCTAATGCCTACTCCAAACCTGCCGCTGGTTTATATATACTTAGAAAAACAATTATGGGTCCAGAATTATTCGACTATGCCTTTAGAACATATGCCAAACGATGGATGTTTAAGCACCCTACTCCAGCTGATTTTTTTAGATCTATGGAGGACGCATCTAGTATGGACTTAGACTGGTTTTGGAGAGGTTGGTTTTATACTACAGATGTCACAGATATTGGTATTAGAGGAGTGAAAGCACTATATTTAACTGACAAACCCAATGAGAGAGTAGCTAAGCTGAAAGAGCAATACAAACAATATTTTGAGGGATTAGGTGATTTGATTTATATCACTGATAATAAAGAAGATGCAAACCCAAAAGCAATGGATGCTTATACAGATGCTAAAGAGGTACCTTCTTTCATGTATGCCGTCGAATTTGAAAAACCTGGAGGATTGGTAATGCCGATTATCGTAGAATTAACCTTTGCTGATGGAACTAAGAAAAGACATACTTTCCCAGCGCAAATTTGGATGAAAAATGATGCTTCAGTTAGAAGAGTCTTTGCTTCAAAAAAAGAAGTTAAAAGTATCGTAGTAGATCCAGATTTTGAAACTGCAGATGTAGATACTTCTAATAATAGTTGGCCAAAGAAAGAAGCTAACAGATTTGAGAATTTTAAAAATAAAGTAAAAGGATAAATCCCTTCTAAAAATATAATACTAAAAAGCCTCAGAAATTTCTGAGGCTTTTTAGCATACTATTCTTTGTTTTTTGAAGTTTATGAGTTCCAGAACGTTCTTTTCTTATTTAACTCCTCTTCTTCCTTGATATATTCATCAGCTTCATTTGGAGAAAGTACTTTTAAAAAGGAAGGATGTTGCTCAATGGCATATTCTATCTTTGTAACAATATCTGCAACGGCTTCATTCTCATAATCTATTTCTAAAGGTTCTTTTATAACCATAGATTGTAAAACATTTCGCTTTTTAATAATTAGTCCTTTTTTATCAAAAGAACGTCTAAAACCATCTATTACAATTGGGACTACAACTGGTTTAAATGTTTTAATAATATGTGCAGTACCTCTTCTAATGGGTTTAAATGGGGTTGTTGTTCCTTGCGGAAAGGTAATGACCCAACCATCATTTATGGCTTTTCCTATATTAGAAATGTCAGAATTTTTCACCTGTCTGTTCACGTTTTTACCTGCACTTCTCCAAGTTCTATCAATAGAAACAGAACCCGCATAAGCAAATAGTTTAGGCAAAAGACCCGATTTCATTGTTTCCCCTGCGGCAACATAATAGACGTTTAATTTCGGATTCCACATATATCCTATATTTTTAATTGAGTCATCTCTTCCTTTTAGAGATGCATTAAAGACATGAAACATCGCTGCTACGTCAGCAAAATAGGTTTGATGATTTGAAATAAACAAAACCCCTGAATCAGGTAAATTTCTTAATATTTCAGAACCTTCTATATTTAGGTTGTTAAATTTTTGATATCTACCGTGAGAAATGAGACCAAAAAATCGTATCAACATTTTTTTCAATAGCAAAATATGTCCAAATGGATTCCTTTTGAGTAAAGGCATTGTTGTTGTTTTTTACTTTGTTTTGCGCAAATTTACAAAAACAATTAAGAAAGAGAGGCTTTAAAAAGTGCTTTAATTTCAGAAAGCATCATTGCTGTTGCACCCCAAACAACATAATTGTTTAATTTAAAGCAGGGTACAGCTATAGAGTCCATATACGAAGTGTCCATCATCACACTAGAGATATTGTTCTCATTTAATAATTCACTTAACAAAACTTCAATGGTATTCTCTACTTCATAATTCAAGTTAAATGAAGGTTTTTTTTCTGTAAAACCTAAAAAAGGAGTTGCTAAAAAATTACTTGGAGGTATAAATACATCTGTTAACTCTCTTATTATTTTAATGGTCTTTTCTGGCACACCGACTTCTTCAAAAGTTTCTCTCAATGCTGTTGCTTGTAAATTGGTGTCTATTGAATCTCTTTTACCACCAGGAAAACTTATTTGGGCGGAATGCGTTCCTTTGTAAATAGCTCTTTGAGTTAACAAAAAACAGGTTTCTTGTTGTTTGTTAGGGTAAAATAACGCAAGTACGGCTGCCTTTCTTGGATGACTCGCAGCTATTTTAGCAGCGTCATACTTTAAACGCATTGCTGGAGCTAGTTTGAATTGTACATCTTGCCCTCCTAGTTCTTTTGTTTTTAGAGTGGCTATTGTATTTTTAAAATCAGAAAAAATCACTAAGATATTTTTTTAACAAACCTATTAATTTCGCTTTTTATGATATCAATTCGCAATGAAAAAAAGCTATCGTTACCGGGTTACTATTCTGATTTTTTAAACAAAAAACCCAAGCCTAATCTGCCTAAAAACTTTTTTTCAAAAGCCCAAAAGAAAGTAAATTGTCCAAATAACCAACCAACTATGGGAAGTGTCAATTGATATATTGGAAAAATAAGGAGTAGTCTAAGAGGCCAATATAACCACGGATTTAGTGTTTCAGGTGACAATCCTAAAAAAAGGGTAACAGGTTTTGCTACCCAAGCCGCAAACGAACCGTTAATGGCAAAAACAATAAAAATTGCAATAACAGACCAATTTGTTTTTATACCCCAGCGTTTTTTTAACTTTTCCATACGACTACTTTACTACTTTTTTAGATGTTATAAACATTAGCCACAAACCTATTGACACAAGTGGAATACTTAATATTTGCCCTGTATTTAAAGAGTTAAAAACCCAATCTTCTCTACCCTCTACTTGTGCCTCTTTTAAAAATTCTATAAAAAAACGTAAAGACCACAAAACTACCATGAAAAGTCCAAAAAGATACCCTATTTGTTGCTTTTTATCTGTTTTCCAATACAAATACCACATTATAAGAAATAGTGATAAATAACTAAATGCCTCATAGAGTTGTGTTGGATGTCTTGGCACTGTTTCTCCTGCTGCTGTAAAAATAACTCCGAAACTAGAACCCGTTTCTTTACCATAAATTTCTGAGTTGAAAAAATTACCAAATCGGATAAAAAAACCTGCCAAAGCAACCATAATAGACAATCTATCTAAAATAAATAACCAAGGTTTCTGCAAATGTTTTTT
>JAQWOW010000126.1 GCA_029245665.1 Polaribacter sp.
ATCGAAGGTTTGTATGATGGTGTAACAACTTCAGAATTAGATAATTTAGCAGCAGAAACTGCAGCGACAATGACCACAGCACATCCTGACTATGCAAAATTAGCAGCAAGAATTGCCGTTTCTAATCTTCATAAAAATACAAAGAAATCATTCTCAGAAACAATGGATGATTTATATTACTATGTAAATCCCCGCACGAATAAAAAAGCACCATTGTTAGCAGATGATATTTATGAGATTGTTAAAGCAAATGCAGAAAAATTAGATTCTACGATTATTTACAATAGAGATTTTAATTACGATTATTTTGGTTTTAAAACATTAGAACGTTCCTACTTGTTAAAGTTGAATGGTCAGATTGCAGAACGTCCTCAACATATGTTAATGCGAGTTTCTCTTGGGATTCATAAAAATGATATTGACGAAGCGATTGCAACTTATGAGCTAATGAGTAAAAAATATTTTACGCATGCCACCCCAACCTTATTCAATGCCGGTACTCCAAAGCCACAGATGTCTTCCTGTTTTTTATTACAAATGCAAGATGATAGTATCGAAGGTATCTACGATACATTAAAGCAAACAGCAAAAATATCCCAATCTGCAGGAGGTATTGGTTTATCATTACACAACATTAGAGCTACAGGATCTTACATTGCAGGAACAAATGGAACCTCTAATGGTATTGTGCCAATGTTAAAAGTATTTAATGATACTGCACGTTATGTAGACCAAGGTGGAGGTAAACGGAAAGGCTCTTTCGCGATGTATTTAGAACCTTGGCATGCAGATATTTTTGATTTTTTGGATTTGAAGAAAAATCATGGTAAAGAAGAAATGCGTGCAAGGGATTTATTTTATGCAATGTGGGTTTCAGATTTATTCATGAGTCGTGTACAAGAAGATGCAGAATGGACCTTGATGTGTCCTCATGAATGTCCGCACTTATACGATACACACGGCGAAGAATTTGAGCGTTTGTATACAGGTTATGAGGCAGCAGGAAAAGGAAGAAAAACGATTAAAGCCCGTGAACTTTGGGAAAAAATACTAGAATCTCAAATTGAAACAGGAACTCCCTATATGTTGTATAAAGATGCAGCAAATAGAAAATCGAATCAAAAAAATTTAGGGACCATTCGTTCTTCGAACCTATGTACAGAAATCATGGAATACACGGCAAAAGATGAAGTTGCTGTTTGTAACTTAGCTTCTATTGCACTTCCAATGTTTGTCTCAGAAAATGAAAAAGGCGAGAAATTTTTCAACCATAAAAAATTATTTGATGTTACTAAAAAAGTAACACGTAATCTAGACACAGTGATAGACATGAACTACTATCCTGTAAAAGAAGCTGAAAATTCTAACTTTAGACACAGACCTGTAGGGTTGGGAATTCAAGGTTTAGCAGATGCTTTTATCATGCTTCGCCTACCTTTTACTTCTGATGAAGCTAAAAAATTAAATCAAGAAATTTTTGAAACGATCTATTTTGCTGCGGTTACCTCTTCTATGGAAATTGCAAAGGCAAAAGAGCCGTATTCTACGTTTAAAGGTTCTCCTATGTCAGAAGGAGAATTTCAGTTTAATATGTGGGGAATTAAAGATGATGAGTTGAGTGGAAATTGGGATTGGGCAAAATTACGCAAACAAGTTATGAAACATGGGGTAAGAAACTCTTTATTAGTAGCTCCAATGCCAACAGCATCAACCTCTCAGATTTTAGGAAATAATGAAGCATTTGAGCCATACACTTCTAATATTTATACAAGAAGAGTATTGTCTGGCGAATTTATTGTTGTAAACAAACACTTATTAGAAGACTTAGTTGAGCTTAACTTGTGGGATAACAATATGAAAGAAGATATTATGCGTGCAAACGGTTCTATTCAACACGTAGAAGCGATTCCAGCAAAATTAAGAGAATTATACAAAACAGTTTGGGAAATGAGTATGAAAGATATCATAGATATGGCTCGTCATAGAGGTTATTTTATCGATCAATCTCAATCGTTAAACTTGTTTATGAAAGATCCAGATTATGCAAAATTAACATCAATGCATTTCTATGCTTGGAAATCGGGCTTAAAAACAGGAATGTACTATCTAAGAACAAAATCTGCAGTGAATGCAATTCAGTTTACAGTTTCTAAAGAGAAAAAAGCTGCTGTAATTGAAGATGAAAAGCCAATGACTCCTGAAGAATTTAAAGCAATGGTAGATGCTTCTAAAAACGGAGCACCAGACGATGACTGTTTAATGTGTGGTTCTTAGAGACTAAAATGGTAATTAAGCCAAGAGATAAATCTATAAAATTAAAAGTTTGAAAAAAGAGAAGTAGAAATGCTTCTCTTTTTTTGTAATTTCGTTTCACTTGCCATTAGAATAAAGGTAAGAATTCAATAATAAAAACACTGAACTACTCTTAATGTAGGGGCAGTGTCATCAAATTTAACAAATATGAATTGGGAACAACTTCTTTCTTTAAAACGCTTCGGTGATACTCAAAAGCGCACAAGAGTTGCGCAAGACGAAACACGTTTGGGCTTTGATGTAGATTTTGATAGAATCATATTTTCATCAGCATTTAGAAGTTTACAAGACAAGACACAGGTAATTCCTTTATCCGAAATAGATTTTGTGCACACCCGTTTAACACATAGTCTAGAGGTATCTGTAGTTGGAAGAACATTAGGGAGGAGAGTTGGTCAAATTTTACTTGATCGTCATCCAAATTTAAAAAAACTTGGATATACATTTAATGATTTTGGTGCAATTGTAGCAGCTGCATCTGTAACTCATGATATCGGAAATCCGCCTTTTGGGCATTCTGGAGAAAAAGCAATTGGAGAGTATTTTAAAACTGGAAAAGGAATAAAATATAAGGGAGAGCTAACAGAAAAAGAATACCAAGATCTAATCGATTTTGAAGGAAATGCAAACGGATTTAAGATTTTAACAGAAAGTAGAGAAGGAATTTTTGGCGGATTAAGATTGTCATATGCTACTTTGGGTGCTTTTGTGAAATATCCAAAAGAGAGTCTTCCCAAAAAACCAACAAAACACATTGTAGATAAAAAGTATGGCTTTTTTCAGTCAGAAAAAGATTCGTTTTTAGAGGTAGCTACAGAGCTAGGTTTAAAAGAAAAATCGACGACAGGCAATCTCTCTTTTTATCGTCACCCACTCGCTTATTTAGTAGAAGCAGCAGATGATATTTGTTATACAATTATCGATTTTGAAGACGGAATTAATTTGGGTCTAATTGAGGAAGAATTTGCTTTAGAATATATGATTAAGCTGGTTAAAGATACGATTGATATTAAAAAATACCATTCATTGCAGCATAAAACAGACAGAGTAAGTTATTTGCGCGCTTTGGCAATTGGAGTTTTAATAAATGAAGCTGTTGCTATTTTCTTAGAAAATGAAGCACTTATTTTAAACGGTACATTTGAGAAATCTTTGTTAGACAAGTGTAAATATGAAGCACAGATTAATGATATTCTTAAAACAAGTGTAGATAAAATTTACAAAAGTACAGAAGTTGTAGAAAAAGAAGTTGCTGGTTATCGAATCATAGCAGACTTGTTAGATGTTTTTGTAACAGCTTTAAATCATAAGTTTAATGGAGAACAGTCAAATTTTGATAAATTAGTATTGAATTTATTGCCTAATGAATACCAGATAGAAACAGCAAATTTATATGATAGAATTTTACAAATATGTAGTTATGTTTCAAGAATGTCTGACAGTTCAGCAATACGAATGCACAAAAAATTAACTGGAAATATAATTTAAGATTAAAACAGTAAATTTGATATAAAATTGAAAAAATGAAAAAAATAATAGGAATTATTATACTTTTTGGACTTGCCTTTTTGTACTACAATACAAACACAAAACTTGATGTTGACACCCAAGCAGCGTATGCAAAATTTGTTGAGGAGCATCCTTTTAGCAAAACAATGTATTTATCTAAAAAAGAAAGAAAATCTTTAGGATTACCCCCCAATGCTTATTTTGAGCAAGAATATTTGAACGAAATAAATCCTATTACTGGGAGAACACATCCAGAAAATATTTTCGAACTTCAAAATCAATTAAACTCCTATAAGGCTCGAGTACCAGGAGATGCTATTGATAATCCTTGGATAGAAAGAGGACCAAACAATGTTGGCGGTAGAACAAGAGCTATTTTATTCGATCCGAATGATGCAACAAATAAAAGAGTTTTTGCTGGGGGAGTTAGTGGTGGTTTATGGGTCAATAATGATATTACCGATGCGAATTCTTCTTGGCAACAAGTTGGAATTTCAGAAAATTTAGCAGTTACTTGTATCACAGTAGATCCAAACAATTCTCAAATCATGTATATTGGAACCGGTGAGTCACAAGCAAATCCTTCTGCAGCAGGGAACGGTGTTTGGAAATCAATTAATGGAGGATTTTCTTGGACCAATATTTTTAGTGATTCATTGAACAGTGTTTTAGAAGATCGATTGTTTTATATCAATGATATCAAAGCCTGGAATAATAATGGAGCAACAGAGGTTTTTATTGGTGTTGCAGGGGCTTATGATGGGATTAGTGATTTTCCTGGAGCAAATATCAATGGACTGTACAGATCTACTGATAATGGAGCGACTTGGAGCAATATTATTCTACCCCCTATCCCGAATACAACAAAAAGGAGCCCTTCATCAGTTTATGAACCCAACGATATAGAAATAGCAGCTGATAATTCTATATGGATAGGTTCTGATGATAATATTTATGGATATGGTGGAGGAACCATTTTAAAATCTACAAACGGTAGTAATTTCTCCGTTCAACATACCATAAGTAATGCAGGTAGAACTGAAATAGCACTTTCTACTACTGACAATGATAAACTATATGTGCTAGCGGAAGGAAATACTAGTAATACTCCGATTATTATGCAAAAAACAGAAGATGCTTTTGTAACAACAATAGACATGGCTTTGCCAAGTGATGCGGATACCGGTATTCCCTCAAATGACTTTACAAGGGGGCAAGCTAATTATGATTTAGTGCTAGAGATAGACCCCTCAAATGATGCCATTCTATACGCTGGTGGAATTGATTTATTTAGGTCTTCAAATAGTGGTGTAATTTGGGCTCAAATGTCTAAATGGGCGAACAATAATTTATTAAAAAACAAAAATATTCCTCTAGTTCACGCAGATCAACATGCGCTGGTATTTCACCCAACAGATTCAGATAAGGCGGTTATTGGAAATGATGGAGGTGTTTTCTTTGCCTCTTCTCTAAGTAATGCATCACAAAGTAATATTCCTAATAATTATATTGAAGCTAGAAATAAAGACTATAATATTATGCAATTTTACAATGGAGCAATCGCACAAGATATCACTTCAGATGTTTTAATTGCCGGTGCACAAGACAACGGAACGCAATTTATAGATGGAGCGTTAAATACATCTTCAAACCCAGCAGTGGAGGTTTATGGAGGAGATGGAGCCTACACATTTATAGATAAAGATGGGGAGTATATGATTGTGTCTTATGTTTATAATGTAAAAAGTGTATTAGACTTACCCTATACGGGTAACGGAAAATCCCTTGATAGTGATCAAAGCACAGGGAGTTTTATCAATCCTCAAGATTTAGATGACAATTTAGATATTTTATATGCTAATGCACATAGTAGCTCTCAAAGCTTTGATAGTATTGCAAGATACCAAGGAATTAAAACCACAGAAGTATTAGTAAAAGATAGAATTGGGAACTCTCTGATGGATAATAGAGCTTCCGTGGTGAAAGTCTCACCATTTCAAACAACTTCAACCACTTTATTTTTAGGCCTAGCAAATGGAAAACTAATCAAGGTAGAAAATGCTAATTCTGAAAATCCAACATGGAGAATTATTAAAAGATTTAATGGTGTCGTTTCGTCCATTCGTTTTGGAAATGATGAAAACGAAATTTTAGTAACGTTTCACAACTACGGTATAAAAAGTGTTTGGTATTCTACCGATGGGGGAACATCATGGATGGATAAAGAAGGAGATTTTCCAGATATTCCTGTAAAGGATATTTTAATGAATCCTTTAAATAATAATCAAGTTATTATAGGAACTGAATTAGGAATTTGGACAAGTTATAATTTTAAGGATGACTCTCCAACATGGGTGCAAGCAAACAATGGGATGTCTAATGTAAAAGTAACTTCTTTAGAGCTAAGAAGAGCAGACAATACCGTATTGGCTTCTACTTATGGTAGAGGAATGTTTACCGGGAAGTTTACCGCAGCGACAGCTTCAATAGATGATGTTTTAGCAAATAATAAAACAGTTGCAATTTACCCAACGGTATCTGATGGAAATTTTACAGTTTTTGCCAAAAACAAATTAGGTAAAGCAAAAATCAATATTTTTGATATCAAAGGAAGACAAGTTTATAAAAGGAATATCGATTTTACAACGAATAACAAACAAGAAGTTTCAGTAAATTTAAATACCGGAATTTACATGGTTAATTTAATCGATGAGAACCATAAAAAAACTTCAAGTAAAATTATTATTGAGTAGTAAAATAGATAAAAACAATAGTAAAAAAGATGCTAATTTTAGCGTCTTTTTTATACGAGGTTTTTCAGAATTTCAGACAACGAAAAAGCATCTAAACCAATTTTTTCTTGAAGTTTTACAATATTACCATGTGCAATAAAACCGTCAGGGATACCCAATACTTTTATTGGGATATGATAGTTCTTTATTGCTGAAAACTCTAAAATAGCACTTCCAAACCCCCCTTTTACTGTTCCGTCTTCAACGGTAATTATCATTTGATGTTTTTCAAAAATTTGATGTAGTAATTTTTCATCCAAAGGTTTTACAAAACGCATATCAAAATGTGATATTTCAGACGAATTCTCCATTAAATCAATTGCCTCAGAAACATTTTTAGCAACGGTTCCGATAGATAAAACTGCTATTTTAGTTCCTTTTTTTAATGGAACTCCTTTCCCAATTTCAATTTTTTCATAAGGTTGTTCCCAATCGATAATACTACCAGTTCCTCTTGGGTATCGAATGGCAATCGGATTTTTTAAACCTAATTGTGCGCTATATAAAATGTTCCGCAATTCAATTTCATTACTGGGCGCAAAAATAATAATGTTTGGAATACATCTTAAGTAGGCAATATCAAAAACGCCATGATGTGTAGGGCCATCTTCACCTACTAAGCCAGCTCTATCTATACAAAAAATAACCGGTAAATTTTGCAAAGCAACATCATGAATTACTTGGTCATAAGCACGTTGTAAAAACGTAGCGTAAATATTACAAAAAGGGATTAAGCCTTGCGTTGCCATTCCTGCAGCTAAAGTTACTGCATGTTGTTCTGCAATACCAACATCAAAAGCTCTTTTTGGGAATTTTTGTAGCATAAATTTTAAAGAACTTCCTGTTAACATTGCCGGTGTAATTCCAACAATTTTATCATTTTGTTCTGCTAACTCAACAATAGTTTTTCCAAAAACATCTTGGTATTTGGTAAATAAACTCCCTTCTTTTTTTATTCTTTCTCCAGAAGTTTTGTCGAATTTCCCTGGTGCATGATACGTTACTTGGTCTTCTTCAGCTTGCCGTAAACCCTTCCCTTTTGTAGTAATTACATGTAAGAATTTTGGACCTTTTACAGACTTTAAACGTTCTAGTTCTGAGATTACTTTTGGTAAATTATGACCATCTATTGGTCCAGAATAATCAAAGTTTAAAGCTTTGATAATATTGTTTTGTGCTGCTAGTCTTTTATTTGTTTTCACCTTTGTTAAATACTCTTTTAAAGCACCAACAGAAGGATCAATACCGATTGCATTATCGTTTAAAATAATGAGCAAATTTGCATTAGAAACTCCTGCATGATTCAACGCTTCAAAAGCCATTCCACTTGCAATAGAAGCATCACCAATAACGGCAATATGTTGTTTTTCTGTTTTCCCTTTTAAGTTAGATGCAATTGCCATACCTAGCGCAGCAGAAATAGAAGTTGAAGAATGCCCTACGCCGAAAGCATCATATTCACTTTCTTTTTTTGATGGAAAGCCGGCAATTCCTCCAAATTGCCTATTGGTATGAAAAATATCTTTTCTTCCTGTTAAAATTTTATGGCCATACGCTTGATGTCCAACATCCCAAACCAATAAATCATTTGGGGTGTCAAATAAATAATGAAGCGCAATGGTGAGTTCTACAACACCTAAGCTAGCTCCTAGATGGCCTTGTTTTGTAGATACAATATCAATAATAAAATCACGTAGTTCTTTGGCTAATTGTGGTAATTGTTCTCGATTTAATTTTCTTAAATCTGATGGATTTGATATGTTGTCTAACAAATTTTTCATGTCTTCGAAAAAAAATACAATATATATTTGTGTCCTTAAAGCGGACTATTAAGAAATGCAAATTTATCGTAAAATAATTACTTAAATTTACATAATTGATATATAATATATGATTCAACCTTTTGACGATGTTTATTTTATGAAAAAAGCCTTACAGGAAGCAGAAACTGCGTTCGATAAAGGTGAAGTCCCTGTAGGAGCAATTATCGTATTTAAAGATCAAATTATTGCAAGAGCTCATAATTTAACAGAAACTTTAAACGATGTAACTGCACATGCAGAAATGCAAGCTTTTACCGCTGCTGCAGATTTTTTAGGAGGAAAATACTTAAAAGACTGTATTTTGTATGTTACTTTAGAACCCTGCCAAATGTGTGCAGGTGCAAGTTATTGGGCACAAATTGGTAAAATCGTTTATGGTGCGTCAGAACCAGAAAGAGGTTTTAAAAAGTTAAAAAGTACCTTACACCCTAAAACAAAAGTAGTTGCGGGAATTTTAGAAAATGAGTGTTCTCACCTATTAAAACGTTTTTTTGTTGAAAAACGAAATCTGAATTAATTTTGTAAATTCTTTAGAGTAGGGAGGTGTTTTCTTTTTACAAAAGAGTTAAAAGTATGCTTTATACTTTTTTGATCACGTTCGTGACAATTCCCCAAATCACAAAATCATTTTCTTCTGTAATATTTATAATAGGATAATTAGGGTTTTCTGGTTGTAGCCAAACGTCACTTTTTTCTACACGTAGTCGTTTTACTGTAAATTCGCCATCTAAAAAGCAGACCGCAATTTTGTTGTTTGTAGGCTCTAAACTTCTATCAATAACCAATAAGTCGTTATCATCTAAACCAGCATCAATCATCGATTGCCCTTTCACTTTGGCAAAAAACGTAGCGTCTTTATTCTGAATCAATTCATCATCTAAAGAAATTCTTGTTTCTCTAAAATCATCTGCAGGTGATGGAAATCCAGCAGAAATACCAACATCAACTAAAACAGCTCCATTTCCAGAAGATGTTTTTGGAGTAAAAAAAGTAAGTGTCTTAGATGTTATCATTTGCATGCAAATTATAACTTTTATTTAGATATTAATAATATTATTTTACAATTATTACATCGTTAATATTGGTGGTAAATTTAGCAGACAATCTTTCTTGACGCATTTTCCAAGTATGTTTTAAATCCTGATTTCCTAACTTAATTTTATCTGCTTTAAATTTTTTATTTAAGGCGTCTATAGCTACCATTAAGGGTTTGTGTTTTGGATTTTCACGTGTAAATAAATTTAACTGGAAATTGTCATTTGGGACTAAGCCAGTTACGATAACACCTGCTCTTTTGTATTTTATTCCAGGTTTAAAAATTGATTTTACACCAGCTATAGCGGCATTAGAAATAGTTAATGTAGAATCTGTTGGATGCGAAAAAATTACAGTTTTACTTTCTCTATGTTGCGCTGCATCTGTTTTGTGCCTGTCGCTTGAAAGTTGTACAATTAGCATGTGGCAGCTCGATTCCTGTTTTCGTAATTTTTCGGCACACCTTGTTGCAAATGTTGAAATACGCTCTTTAATATTTTCAATATCACTGTAGGTTTGTTTAAAACTACGGGTGGTTGCAATCATTTTTTTTGAAGAAAC
>JAQWOW010000140.1 GCA_029245665.1 Polaribacter sp.
AGGAGTTCTCATAACAACAGTATAAGGCTCATCATTAATGTTTATTTGCAATGGAGCCTCAATAACAAGAATATCTTGAATGGAGATTTGAGTATTTTCAATGATTTTTAATGCCTGATATGAGGTTGTTTGCATAAATGAAAAGGTAAGCTTTCGATACAAACTTAATGAAAAATACAGTTGTTAAAAAACATAAATATGGAAATTGAATTTTAGGCTTCTATTTTTTTACAAAATAGAACTACAAGTTCATTGCTCTCTAGTTTTGTAAAGAATAAATAAGAATCGCCTCCCTCTTTAATTTTTGTTTCTTTTCGAATTTGATTGACTGTTTTTGGAAAGTTTCTAACAGTAATATTAGCCTTACTTTCTCTAAGTGAACTTTTCAGCTTCTTTTTATGATAAGGAATAATACGATCGATTTTAAAAATTCTTCCAGGAAAATCAATAATTTCATTTGAGGTATACAAATGCGAATGTTGCTGAATTTTGAATATTTTTAATTGTTGAGAAATTTGATGAAATCCCCCAGATTTTAAAATGGCTGAATTGGGCTCATACAAATAAGTAAGTGGTTTAGAATATTGTGAGATTATCTCTTCTTTGTAATAAAAGTTAAATGTCTGAGTTGAATTCTTACCAATATTTATTGTTTTAATTTCAATTGGTTTACGATATTCTTTTTCTAATAAAAAAAGCAATTCTTTTACCTCGTTTTGATGAGCTACAATATGAATTTCTTTTACAAATGTTAATTCATTTACAGTACTTGTAATATCTAGAATAGGAGAGTTTTTTATTAAAATATGATTTGCTTTTGAAAATAAAAACGCTAAATTTTCTGGAACGTTAGGGAGGCAGTCTTTTAGCAAAAAAACTTTTCCCTTCTTATCATTTCTTCTCGATGGGTCTATGTAAATACAATCATATATCTTTTTGGAATTTTTTAGATATTCAATTCCGTTACCAGAAAAAGTAACAATATTATCTACATTCAATTGTTTGTAATTGTAGTTTACAATTGTTGATAAATCATCATTAATTTCACAATGAACAGCCTCTTTAAAATAGTTTGAGAAGTAATAGCAATCTACTCCAAAACCACCAGTAATATCAATGATTGTATCTCCTTTAATAACAGTTGATTTATAGTTTGCAGTAATTTCAGAGGAGGTTTGTTCAATACTAACTTTCGGGGGGTAATAAATGTTTTTAGTAGTAAACCAAGAAGATAGTTTGTGTTTAGATTTTTGCTTACTAATAATTTGATTTGCCAATTCCTGCACAGAAACATCACTAAAAGGACTTCCAGACAGAATCAATTTTGTGATATTAGAGTTTAAATTTTCAGTTATAAATTGCTGAACTTTTGGATGTAAGATTGACGTATTCAACTATTTTTAAAGATCTTTAGTAATAGATTTTACAATTTTATTATCAGACAAAAATTCCTTTAAAATAACTTTTAAAGCTGTGTATAATGGAACAGCAGTAATCATTCCAACTACACCATAGAGTAATCCACCAACAATAATGATTAAAAATATTTCTAAGGGATGAGATTTTGTTGTTTTAGAGAAAATAAGAGGTTGACTTATAAAATTATCTATTAATTGTGCCATTAAATACCAAAACATAATCCATAAAGAGGTTGATAATATTTCAGATTGAAAATCTAAACCAATATTACTTGTCATTGATAAAACAAACATTATTACTGCACCAATCATTGGTCCAACATACGGGATAAGGTTTAATAAAGCACATAAAAAAGCAATAACTATAGCGTTGTCTATATCGAAATCCAATAGAATTAAAGTGTATAAAATAAAGAGAATTGTTATTTGAAATAGCAATCCTATAAAATATCTTGAAAGTAAATCATTTATGATTTCCAGGGATTTAGAGAACCTTCCCTCTGTTTTATTAGGGATGACTGCCATGACGCTATTCTTTAATAATTGACTGTCCTTCATGAAAAAGAAAGAAATAAATAATACAGAAAATAAACCGACACTCAAAGAACCAACAGCTCCTAATACAGAATTTAATAAATTTGGAATTTCTTTAAATTGAGCAATAAAATCTACATTTTTCAATTCGCTCAAAACATCTATTCCTTGAGATGTAAAATAAGTTGTTGTTTGATTAAATATTTCCTGTATATTTTTTTGTAGATTATCAACTTCTAATAATGATAAGCTTCTTCCTTGTTCTGCAATTAAAGGAATGAACATTAGAATTAAACATGTTAAAAACCCTAACATTAGGAACATTGTTAAAACAACCGCTATTGTATTAGGTACTTTTAATTTTTTTCTTAAAAAGAAAATAGAAGGTCTTGCAATTAAAGATAAAATTCCGGCAATAATTATGTAAATTAATACAGATTTAATGGTGTATAAAAAATAGCCTAAAAGGACGACTCCTAGAGTAATTCCAAGGGCTTTTAAAATTCCGTTAGTGATTGTTTTTGAATTCATAAGTTGTATCCTTTAACTTCTCCCATTGAGATTTCCACTCCAAATAAAGAAAGTTTATGTTGTGTGGGCAATTTTATTCCTGCTTTAGTATTTTTCCAATCAGACCATGTTGCAGAAATACCTCCAATAGGAATAATACTGGTCCACATTTTATATGATGTAGGAAGGAATTTTTCATTTAAAATCCACAGATAGGAATCTCCAGGTGTTGTTCCGCCAGACCTGTATGTAATCAGAAGTGCATCTTTATTTTTGTAGTTAACGATTCGTCTTTCTGTTCCTGCATCAAAAACTTTATAAGGAGCTACTAACCAAAAAGAATCGTTATTAAAAAAAGCAATTGCATTGCTAAGAACTTCCTTATTTTCTATTTTTATATCATTAATAAAAACTTCCGACTTTTCTTGTTCATTAGTATGTAATATCACCTTGTTGTTATCCCAAGAAACGGCTACAATATGCTCTTTCTTATACCACTTATAAAAATGTTTTCCTCTAAAACTCCATTCCAAAACGTCTAGATTTTCATATGCATCATAGTTTAGCGCTTCTAACATTTTTGATGCCAAAGTGTCTGCTTCTATCCCTTGTTTTCCCTCGGGTAAACTTTCGTTATTAGCACAATAATAAAAACATATGACACTTACCAATAGTAATAGAATAATTGCAAAAAATTTAAAAAACCTTTTCATTGCTCTAAATTAAAAAATCTTAAGCTAAAATATCATTTTTAAATTAAGAAACTATTTGTTCTCTTATAATAATCTAAAAGATGTCTTGGAATTTGGATTTGTAGAGGTTTATTTTCGAAATTAATTTCGCCAATAGATCTAATACAATGTTTTTGGTTTGGACCAAGCGCAATGAAATTTATTGGAAAACATGAAGTGTTAAGCACTATTTAAAAGATTATAAGATCACCGTATTTTCTTGAATCATATTTCCAATATGATGGTCTCGACGATTGATCTTTCGTTTTTAAAGAATTATAGGGGGTATTCGTTACTTTTTGTGTTTAAAAATCGGTATCTGGTGGAAATTTATAATGTACAGCAATATCAATGCGCATATAATTAAGGCTAACTCAAAAATTAGAAGTCAGGAAAAATTTTTTTAAATTTTTTAGGGAGCTCTTTACATACGATTATTTTTTCTTCTGTAATTGGATGTCTAAAATCTAGACTGTAAGCATGTAAATACATTCCTTTTCCTTTTAAAATACTGTTTTTTAAATAATATTCTTTGTCACCTAAAATAGGGTTTGAAATAGTATATAAATGTTTTCTAAGTTGATGTTTCCTTCCAGTTTTTGGCTTTAATTTTACTAAGTTTAAATATTCAAAACGCTTTGAGGGTTCAGATTTTAATACTTCATATTCTGTCGTAGCATTTTTTGTGTCAATATTAAAATTTAGTATTCCTTTGGCATCCATTTTTCCAATAGTAATTGCGAAATACGTTTTTTTAATTTCTTTATTTTTAAATATTTTACTCAATGTATTTATAGAAGATCTA
>JAQWOW010000149.1 GCA_029245665.1 Polaribacter sp.
GAGTTTAGACCAAGAACAGAATATCGTCATGGATTTGGTAGTTTAATTCCAGATGCTGCTGATGCTGGTTTTGGAATTTCTACCAGAGTAAGACTAAATACTGGTTATATGACTGACAATTATTCGGTATATGTTAGTTTACAAGACATCATGGTTTGGGGGGAAAATAGACAAATTTTACCTTACGATCAAAACAATTCTTTTGCGGTTTTTCAAGCTTGGGCTGAAATTAAATTAGGAGAAAATACATCAACAAAAATAGGACGTCAAGTTCTTTCTTACGATGACCAAAGAATTTTAGGAGGATTAGATTGGGCGCAACAAGGACGGAATCATGATGCAGCTATGCTTAAATATAAAAAGAAGAATTTTATGTTAGATGTAGCTTTGGCCTTTAATCAAGATTATTCTCATCCAACAGGTTTTGTTTCTTCAGGAACAGCCTATAACACAAAAGGGTTTTTCTCATACAAAACCATGCAAATGTTATACATGAAGAAAAAATGGGATAAATTTTCTAGTAGTTTATTGTTAATGAACAATGGATTTCAAGAATTTGATGCAGATAACAATGCCGATGGCGTTAGTAATTTACAAACCATAGGAACACATTTAAATTATAAAAACGGAAGCTTTGGCTTCGCTGCAAATGCCTTTTTACAATCAGGACAACGTCAAGGATCAGTAGATGTAAAAGGAGCTTATTTATTGGGGTTAGACTTTAGTTACAAGGCAACACCAAAAATTGGTTTAGGAGCGGGTCTAGAAAGTATTAGCGGTAATGATGGCGGAGCAGGAGAAACAGGAGCATTCTTTCCGTTATACGGAACAAATCATAAGTTTAATGGATTTATGGATTATTTTTATGTAGGTAACCATGCAAATTCTATTGGTCTAGTAGATTTTCATGTAAGCGCAAACTTTAAATTAAATAAATCTTCTAGTCTCATGCTAAAAGCATTAAATTTTAGAGGAGAACAAGCATTAGCAAGTGGTGAAAAATCATTAGGGACAGAAATAGATTTAGTATACAAAAAGAAATTTAAAGGGTATGCTCTGGTACTTGGATATTCTCAAATGTTTGCAAACGATGGAATGTATGAATTAAAAGGAATTACTGAATCCGCAGCTGCAGGGTCTCAAAATTGGGCCTGGGCAATGTTGGTAATAAAGCCTAAATTTTTAGGCGGTAAATAATAGATTTTTCTATTTTTTGAACAGAAAAAGGTGATTGTTTTTAATGATCACCTTTTTTTAATTCAATTTTATTCTTTGATTTAGAAAAAAAATTGAACCTCTAATATAATTTATTTCTTTCCTTCAAGAATAACAACAATCTCTCCTTTTGGTGGTTTGTTCGTATAATGTGCTAAAACCTCTGCGACAGTTCCTCTAATTGTTTCTTCAAACATTTTGGTAAGTTCTCTTGATACAGAAACCTGCCTATCGGCTCCAAAATAATCAATAAAGTGACCCAAAGTTTTCACTAGTTTGTGTGGAGATTCGTAAAAAATCATGGTTCTTTTTTCTTCCGCCAACAATAAAAAACGAGTTTGTCTTCCTTTTTTTACAGGTAAAAAACCTTCAAAAACAAACTTGTCATTTGGCAAACCAGAATTCACCAAGGCTGGAACAAAAGCTGTTGCTCCAGGCAAACAATCTACCTCTATATTACTTTCTACACAGGCTCTTGTTAGCAAAAAACCAGGATCTGAAATTGCCGGAGTTCCAGCATCTGAGATTAAAGCACAGGTTTCTCCATTTTTTAATCGATTGACAATTCCAACAACAGATTTGTGCTCATTATGCATGTGATGACTGTGCATTTGTGTA
Organism: Polaribacter sp.; assembly: GCA_029245665.1. Classification (GTDB taxonomy): domain Bacteria; phylum Bacteroidota; class Bacteroidia; order Flavobacteriales; family Flavobacteriaceae; genus Polaribacter. The sequence goes on from JAQWOW010000149.1 coordinate 1,834, forward strand.
TCAATTTCAAAATGTTTTAATAGTTTTCCACTTGTACGGGTATCTTCAGCCAAAATAAAATCGACCTCTTTTAGAATGCGAATCGCTCTAAAAGTGATGTCTTCTAGATTTCCTATTGGTGTGGGTACTAAATATAATTTACTCATAATTTCTTATATAGATTCGTAGGTTTCTACAGTAATATTTGCAATAACATCTCCTGTATGTTTTGTTGAAAGTGGTTCAAATAAGACAATATGTACTTCCTCTTTGGCAATTGGTTTGTGAGCTACACCCATGGGTACAATGTAAAATTCACCTTCATTTAAGGTAACGGTCTTGTCTCTAAATTCAATGTCTAGAGAACCTTTTACAACCATAAAAAGTTCGTCTTCTTGATCGTGAGTATGAAACACAAACTCCCCTTTTAATTTTGCCAACAAGACTTGTTGCCCGTTTAACTCGCCTACTTTTTTTGGTGACCAGTGGTCCGCAAATAAATTAAATTTCTCTTTAATATTGATAACACTCATGCCTACAAACTTACAAAGAATTGAACGGAATCTGCGTGACCGATTGCAGCAATTGTTTGAGCTCTTTTTTGTAAAAAAAAAGCGAGTGCGAAAAGCGGGGCATTTCTCTATAGAAATGAACGCCCAAAACAGTATTATTCAATTGAAAATGTTTAATTTTGTAGCTCATTAAAAGATAAAAAATGTATAGAAGTCATTCTTGTGGAGAGTTAAGAGCATCGCATATAAACACAAAAGTAACTTTGGCTGGTTGGGTTCAGGGATCTCGTGACAAAGGTTTTATGGTTTGGGTAGATTTACGAGATCGCTATGGAATTACGCAATTAATTTTTGATGAAGAGCGAACTCCGAAGGAAATGATTGAAAAAGCAAAATCTTTAGGAAGAGAATTTGTGATACAAATAACGGGGACCGTTATTGAGCGTGAGTCTAAAAATTCTAAAATATCAACTGGTAATATTGAAGTAGTAGTTTCTTCTTTAAAAATTTTAAATGACGCGTTAACACCCCCCTTTACAATTGAAGATAAAACGGATGGTGGTGAAGACATTAGAATGAAATATCGGTATTTAGACATTAGAAGGAATCCGGTAAAAGACAGCTTAATATTTCGACATAAAGTTTCTATGGAAGTTCGTAAATACTTGTCTGATCAGGAATTTATTGAAGTAGAAACACCGTATTTAATAAAATCTACACCCGAAGGCGCGCGAGACTTTGTAGTTCCATCTAGAATGAATGAGGGACAATTTTACGCATTGCCTCAATCTCCACAAACCTTCAAACAACTCCTAATGGTTGGCGGAATGGATAAGTATTTTCAAATTGTAAAATGCTTTAGAGATGAAGATTTACGTGCAGATAGGCAACCAGAATTTACACAGATTGACTGTGAAATGGCATTTGTAGAACAAGAAGATATTTTAA
>JAQWOW010000157.1 GCA_029245665.1 Polaribacter sp.
CCATCTATCTTACAGATGTATGCATAGGCTTCTATATTTGGGTTTTCTACTCCATAAAACTCTACCTCTTCAAGATCTAATCCACTTTTAGAGATTCTTAATCTATAATACCCTTTTATTGGATGAGAAACCCATAGTTGCCCATATTGATCAAATTCAATAAATCTGGAAGACTCGCCAAACCCCTCTATTTTCTTTAAAAATTTCCATTGATTATTCTTTTTCTGAAAAATACCTATTCCTGAGTAAAAACCAACATATAAGAGATTCTTAATTTTAGGATGTGTTTTGAAAATCCAACCACCTCCTTCTAGATGAATTGTTTCTAAAGTATTTTTTCGGATTACGGATACCCCTTTATCACTACCAACTAAAATTTGTGAATCAATTTTATCTATTTCCCAAATTTGCTGAGTACTATTATCTACTAATTTTGGTTCAGAAAAAGGATTGTTTGTGTTTTTAACAAATAAGCCTTGATTCGTTCCAAGATATAACAAGGAATCGTTTAAAAAACTTGAATATACAGTTCCATAATTACCTTTGGTATCTATTAAGTATTTCAAATTTTCAGCAGGTTCTAGATAGCTAATTCCAGATTCGGTACCCAACCATATATTATCATTATTATCTTTAAAAACTTTACGAATAGCATTATTACCGATACCATTGTTTTTATTAAAATGAGCTAACCTCTTGCCTTGATTAGAAATAATATAAAATCCATTTCTTAAAGTACCTATAATAAATTTACCTTTAGTATACCTTTTAACATCAGTAATAATGTGTTTTTCAATAATACTGTTAATCTCCCAATCTTTTTTTTGTAAGCTTCCATCTTTACAAACCCAAAAACCCTTCTTTTTTGTGGGTAACAGTAGTCCTTGACCCGGCTCTTCGAAAACCTCAACAATTTCTAAAGACGTTTTTTCGGTACCTTTAACTATTTCTGTTTCAGTATTCTTTATTTCAAATAAACCCGTAGAAATATCTTGAACAAAGGCTCTTTGTTTAGTGGAAAAAAGAGCTGTAAAGCCTTTTATTGCATTTATTGTTCGTAGCTCCTGACTCAAAGGGTCATAACTATAAATTTGCTGAAACGATTGAAATAAAATATTCCCTTTACTTGCGACGATGTTCGAAAATACGGGTAACAACGGTGCTGTTTTATTTGGTTGTTTAAAAAACAACCTCGAATATTCTAAAATGCCTTTGTTGTTTTTTGACCAAAATCCGAAACCACCATGACCCGAAGTATAAATTTTCTGATCATTTATGTATAAGACAGCCCTGAGATCTGTCTCTTCTTTTGTAGAATATTGCTCCCATCTGAACCCATCATACACTAATAATGCTCCCGGAATTGCAAAATAGACTTCTCCGCTCGAATTTTGAGAAATATCAAAAACCTTTAAATCAGTTTTGACTTCTTTTTTAGAGAAATTTTTAACAAAAGGATTGCCAAAATTACTTTCTAACTGACAAAAAATTGCATTGCTTAAAAGAAAAAAAGCTACTAAAAATAACTTTGTTGTCTTAAAATATTTAACTGATTTATTATTTGTCAAAATTTCTATCACTTGTGTAGTTGCTATAATAAACTTAAAAAAATGCCCTAAAAGAATTGAAAGGTAATTTTAAATTGTTTTTCAAAGATACTAAATTTGTTAGTAAATTGAATTTGTAAAAACGTTTTCATTTTTAATAAGTTGATCGTTTAGCACCACCACAAAAGTCTTACGTAGTGTCGATTACTAATATTGAAATACTTACAAAAAAAGCCATTTTAATACAATAGTCTTGATTATAATCGATCTTTATTTTTAAAACATACTCGGTCGATTTTTAACAAAAATTATGATGACTATTTATTATGAGACTTTTGTTTTTCAGTACACAGTAAACTATTTTCTTATTTCTGTGGGTAAAATATCAAAATGATCTTTAAAGCACTTTGTAAAGTAAGAAGGAGAGGAAAAGCCAACTTTATAGCATATTTCACTAATTGTTTGGTTTGTGTTTTCTATCAATTGTTTTGCCTTTTCTAGACGAACCTTTCGAATAAATTCATTCGCAGTATCTCCTGTTAAAGCTTTAATTTTTCTATATAGTTTACTTCTACTTAAAAATAATTCTGATGCAAGGTGTTCTACATTTAATTTTTCATCATTTAAATTTTTATTTATAAA
>JAQWOW010000163.1 GCA_029245665.1 Polaribacter sp.
TCTAGCTCTTATAGCCAAACGTTTTACTTCAGATTCAACCCCTTTAAAAGATAAATTTTCGGCATTTCTAATTACTGGTACCATGAGTCCTTTTGGTCCAGAAACGGCAATAGAAATATCTTGAAAATCATTCTTTATTTGAAAGTCTCCGTCAATCATAGAATTCACATCAGGATATAGTTTTAAAGCTCGTACAACAGCCAATGTAAAGAAAGACATGAATCCTAAACCAACCCCATGTTTTGCTTTAAAAGCTTCTTTAAATTGCGAACGTAAATCAAAGATTGGCTGCATGTTTACTTCATTAAAAGTAGTCAACATGGCCGTTTCACTTTTTACAGCAACCAAACGTTCGGCAACTTTTCTGCGCAACATAGACATTTTTTTACGTTCTGTGCTTCTAGAACCATTTGCTGGGATTGTTCCCATAGAAGGTACTGCTTTTACTGCATCCTCTTTGGTGATTCTTCCGTCTTTTCCGGTACCTTTAATTGTTGCAGCATCCATGCCTTTTTCTGCTAAAATTTTCTTAGCTGCAGGAGAAGTACTTCCAGTTGCATAGGTTTCCGTTTTTGGTGTTTCTTTTACTTCAATTTTCTTTTCTTCTTTTTTTACTTCTATTTTTGGAGCAGCACCCTCTTGTTTCGCCGCACTTGTGTCTATCAAACAAACAACAGCTCCAACTTCTACAGCATCTCCTTCTTCTGCTTTTAAAGTAATAATTCCACTCTCTTCAGCCGGTAATTCTAAAGTAGCTTTGTCAGAATCTACTTCTGCAATAGGTTCGTCTTTTTCAACATAATCACCATCTTCAACCAACCAAGTTGCTATTTCTACTTCTGTAATCGATTCTCCCGGAGAAGGAACTTTCATTTCTAACATCATCAGTTCTAATTTTACTTTTGCTGAAGGTATTTCAGCTTTTAATTATTTATTATTTGGGCGTTTTAACAGGCTTTCCACTATATCTTTTCTTTTAGAATCTATCGGCGATGCCTAAAGTTACAAAAGAAAAGGATGTCGTTTCAATCCTTAACGCAACTTATTTATTGTCAAAAACACTATCAATAACAGCTTTGTGTCGTTTTTTAAATCTTGTACTAGAGCCCGCAGCAGGTACTGCATAATATTTACGAGAGCGAACTTTTAATTTTACCGATTCTATACGTTCTAACATAAAACTCCAAGCACCCATGTTTCTGGGTTCTTCCTGTGCCCAAATATATTCTTCAATATTTGGATATCGGTCTATAATTTGTTGTAATTTTTCTAGGTGTAAAGGGAACAATTGCTCAATTCTTACCAAAGCAATATCTTCTCTTTCCAATGCTTCTCTTTCTGCTACTAAATCATAATAGAATTTCCCCATACAGAAAACCAATTTTTTAACTCGATTTGGATCTAGGATATCATCGATTACTTCTTGAAATTCTCCTGTTGCTAAATTTTCAATAGAACTAACCGCTTTTGGATGACGCAATAAACTTTTGGGTGTAAATACGATCAAAGGTTTTCTATAATCGCGTTTCATTTGTCTGCGCAACAAATGATAAAAGTTTGCAGGGGTTGTACAGTTTGCAACGGTCATATTATCTTCTGCACACAATTGTAAATA
>JAQWOW010000173.1 GCA_029245665.1 Polaribacter sp.
ACTTCACTTGCTGGGTGACTAGAAATAAAATAAGGAATTAACTGTAAATTTAATTTCTTCTTTATATTAATTTTATCAAAACGCTCTTTAAATTTATGAAAATATTTAAAAGAGGGCTTTCGCATCAATTTTAAAACAGGATCAGAAGTATGTTCTGGAGCAACTTTTAACCGTCCGGAAACATGTTTTGTCATTACCTCTTCGGTATAAGCATCCAGTTCTTTTGGATCTGCATTTTTGTTAAATTCAGGCACCAACATATCATGTCTAATTCCACTTCCAATGAATGATTTTTTAATCTTTGGATGCTTATCAACTGCTTGATATAATTCTGTTAATGGCTTGTGTGAGGTGTCTAGATTAGAGCAAATTACAGGGGATATACAACTAGGAGCAATGCATTTATCGCAAATAGATTGTACTTTTCCTTTCATTTGATACATGTTTGCAGAAGGGCCACCAATATCAGACAAATAGCCTTTAAAATCTGGCATATTTGCCACTTTATCTATTTCTTTAAGTACCGACTCTTGACTCCTGCTTGCAATAAATTTTCCTTGGTGTGCAGAAATAGTACAAAAACTACATCCACCGAAACACCCTCTGTGGATATTGATAGAGAATTTTATCATTTCAAACGCAGGAATAGGGCCACGTTTATCATACTTTGGGTGCGGTAAGCGGGTAAAAGGCAAATCAAATGACCCATCTATTTCCTTTTCTGTCATTGTCGGAAAAGGCGGATTTATTACCAATGTTTTTTCAGCAACACCTTGTAAAATTCTTCTTGCCTTTAATTTGTTAGATTCTTGTTCAATGACTTTAAAATTTGAAGCAAATGTTTTTTTATCTTTTAAACAAGCTTCATGAGAATTGATTGTTACATCCTCCCAATCATTTACAATTGGTAATTTCTCTTCCTTTTGATTGACAAAAATAGCGGTTTGTTTAATATTTTTTAAACTCGAAAATGGCACGCCTTTTTGCAATAATGTTACAATTTCTCTCAAAGGTTGTTCTCCCATACCATAAACCAACATATCCGCTTTAGAGGTTTCTAAAATAGTTGGCAACAACTTGTCAGACCAATAATCATAGTGCGTTACTCGTCTTAAAGAAGCTTCAATACCCCCAATTAAAACAGGAACATCTGGAAACTTTTCTTTTAATATTTTAGAATAGACTGATGTTGCATAATCGGGTCTAAAGCCTTTGTCTCCATTGGGTGTGTATGCATCTTTGTCTCTTCTTTTTTTATTTGCAGTATAATTGCTAACCATGGGATCCATACACCCGCCAGTTGCCCCAAAAAATAAACGGGGTTTCCCTAATTTTTCAAAATCTTGCAAATTATCATGAACACTTGGTTGTGGCACAATGGCAACTCGCAAACCATAACTCTCTAAAATCCTACCAATTACAGCAGGACCAAAAGAAGGATGATCTACATAGGCATCACCACTAAATAAAATAACATCCAACTCTTCCCAACCACGAATTTTAACTTCTCTGTTTGTAGTTGGTAACCAATCTGTTAGTTGGTGTCTTTTTGTACCTTGCATATTTTGCAAAAATACAAGATTTTTAATTGAAGTTGTATTGTTCAACTGGTTTTTCTTAAGAGTTAGAAAAAAATAAACAAACCGCTTGCTCATTGATGAAAAGCCAAATCAATATTTAACAAAAGAATATCAAAAAACTATTTTTTGTTTTGTAATTTTATAGTCATTAATATAAATAACCAATGAAAACTCTTATTCCTCTTGCATTTTTTAGTTTTTTTCTTTTCACAAATTGTGAACAAACATCCTCCTATAAAAAAACTACAAAAGAAAACTATGTAGCGAATAATTACTCAAAAAAGGAGGTAAACATTACAATGAGGGATGGTATTAAATTACACACCACTATCTATTCTCCAAAGGACAAAAGCAAAACATACCCAATTTTAATGCAAAGAACGCCTTACAGTTCTGCACCCTATGGTGATGGTAAAATGAAAAGTAAAATTAGTCCGAATCTTCATTTAATGAAAGAGGGAAATATTGTTGTGTACCAAGATGTTCGAGGTCGATGGATGAGCGAAGGAGTCTATGACAATATGCGTGCCTACATCCCCAATAAAAAAGCAAACCAATCTGATGAAGTTTCAGATACTTATGATACTATAGATTGGTTGGTGAAAAACATAGAAAATAACAATGGAAATGTGGGTACTTGGGGCATTTCCTACCCTGGCTATTATGCAACAGTTTCAACAATTGATGCGCATCCGGCTTTAAAAGCAGCCTCTCCACAAGCATGTATTGGCGATTTCTTTTTTGATGACTTTCACCATAATGGTGCCTTCTTATTAAGTTATTTTAGAGCTATTTCTTTATTCGGCACCTACAAAGATACACCAACAGATTCTGCTTGGTATTCTTTTCCAAAAATGAATACCAAAGATCAATACCAATTTTTTCTAGACAAAGGTCCACTAAAAAACTTAAATGACTATTTTCAATATGATAAGTTCGCTATAAAAACTGCAGAAAATAATGATAAAATCGATGATTTTTTCTGGAAAGAAATTGTAAACCATCCCAATTACGATGCTGTTTGGAAAAGCAAAGGAATTATTCAGCACTTAAATAAAGTTCCCTCTTCTGTGGCAACGATGATTGTTGGTGGTTGGTTTGATGCTGAAGATTTATACGGACCTTTAGAAACCTACAAAGCCATTGAAAAACAAGGTAAAGACAATTACAATACATTGGTTTTTGGCCCTTGGGATCATGGAAAATGGGCCAGTTCAGGCGTTAAAAATTCTGTAGGAAATTATTATTTTGGCGATTCTATTTCTTTAAAATTTCAATCTGAAATAGAAACCAACTTCTTTAATCATTTCTTAAAAGGAAAAGGCAATAAAGAGACTGGTTTGCCCGAAGCCTATGTTTTCGATTCTGGAAAAAAAGAATGGAAATCCTATGCAACTTGGCCCCCAAAAAATATCGAAAAGCAAGATTGGTTTTTAACTGAAAATCAAAAAATATCTCTCATACCTCCTACCCATAAAAAGCAGATACACAGCATCAATTTTATGAGTGACGTAAAGCGTCCTGTTCCTTATTCTGAAGACATCAAGACTGTTTTTACACCAAGAAAATACATGACAGATGACCAACGTTTTGCAGCAAGAAGACCGGATGTTTTGGTTTTTGAAACCGATGTTTTAACTGACGAAATTACCCTGGCTGGAGATATTTTAGCAAAATTAAAGGTTGCCACAACGGGCTCTGCTGCCGATTGGATTGTAAAAATTATTGATGTTCATCCTGCTGATAACAAAGAAAACAACGAAAAGCTACAAAATCATTTGAAAATGAGCAATTATCACTTAATGGTTAGAAGTGAAGTTTTACGAGGTCGCTTTAGAAATAGCTTTGAAAATCCAGAACCATTTATACCCAACAAAAAAACTGATGTAAATATAAAATTACAAGACGTTTTTCACACGTTTAAAAAAGGACATAAATTGCAAATTCAAGTGCAAAGCACCTGGTTTCCTTTAATCGATTTAAATCCACAAACATACGTAGACAATATCTACAAAGCAGACAAAAAAGACTTCAAAACACAAACCCATTCAGTGTTTACAGATTCATCCCTAGAATTTTCAGTTTTAAAATAAATTTTCATCAATGAAAAATAAAATTAAGCTCCTAGCCTTAACCCTTTTTACGATTACATTTCAAGCACAAGAAAAAACAGGACCCATATTTAAAGAAGGGCAAGCACAAATTGTAGCCGCTTTTAATGCTCCAGAAAATTGGATCCGCCATGATCTTTGGGTGGAAACTACTTTTGACACAGATGGCGATGGAAAATTAGACAGAATGCATGTGGCCGTAACAAGACCTTATCAAACAGAATCTGAGGGTTTAAAACTGCCAATTGTATACGAATCTAGTCCGTATTATGCAGGAACTGCAGGAAACGATCCAAAGCTATTTTGGAATGTAAAACATGAACTTGGAGAAAAAGAAAATCCAAGAGCAAAAATAGAAGTTGTTCGAATGGGAAAACGTCCGATTATTTCGAACTCACAAATAAGAAATTGGGTACCAAGAGGGTATATTGTGGTACATTCTTCCTCTCCCGGCACCGGTTTATCTGATGGGGCTCCAACAGTTGGTGGTAAAAACGAATCATTGGCGCCCAAAGCAGTAATCGATTGGCTTAATGGCCGTGCTAAAGGGTTTTCTTCAAGAAACGGAACAGCGCGCGTTGCTGCTTTTTGGTCTACAGGGAAAGTAGGGATGATAGGAACTTCTTACAATGGAACCATTCCTCTAGCAGCAGCTACAACAGGTGTTGAAGGATTAGAAGCCATTATACCAATTGCACCGAATACTTCTTATTATCATTATTATCGCTCTAACGGTTTGGTGCGCTCGCCTGGTGGATATTTGGGCGAAGATATTGATGTATTGTATGATTTTATTCACAGTGGAAAAGAAAAAAACAGAGCCTACAACAACAGGGTTGTAAGAGATACAGAGATGGCAAACGGTATGGACAGAGCTTCTGGTGATTACAATGATTTTTGGGCCGGAAGAGATTATTTAAATCAAATGAAACCAATGAAAGCAGCACTGCTAATGTCACATGGGTTTAACGATTGGAATGTGATGCCAGAACATAGCTATCGTATTTCAAAAAAAACCAAAGAAATGGGGGTGCCAACACAAATTTACTATCATCAAAACGGACACGGAGGACCACCGCCAATGAAAATGATGAACCGTTGGTTTACTCGTTATTTACATGGAATAGAGAATGGAGTAGAAAAAGATGCAAAAGCTTGGATTGTCAGAGAAAATGACAATAGACTAACACCTACGGCTTATCAAGAATATCCGAATCCTGCTGCAGAACCAGTTGTGTTGCACCTCGGTGCAGGCGGCCCTAAAATTGGAAAACTAACACGAAACAATTTAAACACCAAAGAAAAAGAAACCCTAACAGACAACCATACTTTTTCTGCAGAATCTCTTGCAAAAACTAAGAATTCAAATCATAGGCTATTGTATGTTACTTCCACTTTAAAAGAAGATCTTCATCTTTCTGGATTGCCAAGTATTACAATAAAAGCAGCCAGCTCAAAACCAGCTGTAAACTTATCTGTTTACCTCGTTTCTTTGCCTTGGAATATGAATAGAAGAGCAAAAATTACCGATAATATTATTACGCGTGGTTGGGCAGATTTACAAAACCATTCGTCTCTCACAAATGGCTCAGCATTAAAACCTGGTGCATTTTATAAAATGTCATTTGACTTTCAACCCGATGATCAAATTATAAAAAAAGGGCAACAAATTGGTCTGATGATATTTTCTAGTGATTCTGAATATACAATCCTCCCTGAACCCGGAACAAAACTTACTGTAGACCTAAAAGAAACTATAATTACACTCCCAATCGTTGGAGGAAATGCTGCTTTTAAAGCAGCTGTTGACTGATTTTAATCTAAAAAACAACCCTTTTCATCTATTAACTATTATTTGTATTCAAAAAAGATTTGAAAATGACTTCTACGGAAATTGCCTTATTACTTAACGATGACAGAGAAAAAATAACTAGAATTGGTGAAATTATTGGAAGAAAAATTACAGAAAAAGATAATTTTGACAATCTTAATGAATTCGAAAAGACATTTATCCTCATAGATGTTCTAGAACACAACGTAACAAATGGAGGCTTTATTCAATTATTCTTCAACTCGTCTGGGCAATTTGCTCATGAAATTTTTCAAGCATATATTGCAATAAAAGCAACAAAAACTGTAGACATTATCTCAAAAGCAATTCAATTATTTCCTACGATACCGGTTCCTAAAAGTATAAGAATAAGACAAGAAATATTAATGGAATCTTCAGCTAATTTAGATTTATGGGACAGTTTAGATGAAGAATTTGACAAATATGAAGATGATATCTTACAATTAACCATCAATTATGTTAGAGAACACATACAGTATTTTGACTAATTCTTTTATCTCTTTCATAGCTGTAATTTGAAAGAATAGAATATTGTATTTTTGTAATCCAATAAAATTTATGAGGTCTTTTAAATGTATTTTTCTACTCCTAGCCTTTTTTTTGATTGCTGTAGGTACATTCCAACAATGTACAACAAAAAAACACCTAGTATTAAATAGTAAAAACGTAGAAAAAAACAAGCAATTGATTACAGAAGTTTTGTATTTAATGGATGGAAAAGAAATCACAAAAGAGTTTTTAAAAACTATTGAACCCAGTAATATTAGGTCTATGAGTGTGCTGAAAGGAGAAAAAGAAATTTCGAGACATACCCATAAAAAAGTAGCTGGGATTGTCATCATAAAATTAAAAAAACAACCCTAATGCGGAAACCATTCTTGTGTGTATTAGCACTCTTAATTTTTAATTCTTGCTCCTCAAAAAAGAGGCCTATACTTGGTGAGACAGTCTTCCAAATTAGATTAAACACAAATTATAAAGACGCTTCTATTTCCCCTTTAAAAAAGAAAGATTTAAAAAAATTTAATGGCTTAGCATTTTTCCCTATTGATTCCTCTTTCATTGTGAAAGCAAAATTCACCAAAATAAAAAATGCCCTAAGTTTCAAAATGCCAACAAACACAGATAGAAAAATTTTATACAAAGAATATGGTATCCTAAGATTTCCATTAAAAGGAAAAAATCATGAGTTAACCATTTATCAAAGTCAAGATGATTTGCGCGATGAAAATTATAAAGACTATTTATTTTTACCTTTTACTGATGCCACAAGTGGCAGCAAATCTTATGGCGGTGGACGCTATATGGATATCAAGACTACAGATATTAATAAAGACAATACAGTGCTTTTAAACTTCAACAATACCTCCAACCCTTATTGTGCTTATAACGATAAATATTCTTGCCCCTTAACGCCCAGGAAAAATCATTTAGACCTGGAAGTAAAAGCTGGAATAATGGCATTCAACAATCCGTAACAAAAATTACTTCATTTTTCTGTAGGTTGTATACAGCCCATAAAAAATACTGAAAAATAGTTTGTATGCAAAAAAGTTTTTCCATTTACCCTCTGAAAAAACCTTTTGATGAAGTCCCTTAAAATCTCCTGCGAAAATTTCTGTTGAATTGTTTATGAGTAAAGAAATGACAATGACAATGACAAAAAAAGGAAAGGCTACTTTTAAAAAGTTAGGCCAAAATTGAGGATGTTTTATTTTTTCTAAAAAAGGCATTTATTTTAATTTTTGATTGTTGTGATGACGCGCATGATCACGTTTTGTTTTGAGGTCTAATTTCTTTTCAAAAGCATCTTTTAGATCGATTCCTGTTTGGTTTGCCAAACACAAAACAACAAAGAGCACATCTGCCAACTCCTCTCCTAAATCTTTATTTTTATCAGATTCTTTTTCACTTTGCTCGCCATAACGTCTGGCTATAATACGAGCAACTTCACCAACTTCCTCTGTTAATTGTGCCATATTTGTTAGTTCGTTGAAATAGCGAACTCCGTGCATTTTAATCCAATCGTCAACTTGTTTTTGGGCATCTTGTAGATTCATCGTCTGTGTTTTCTATGTGGCAAAGTTACAAAGTGTCTGAGATAAAGCTTCTAAATTATTTCATTTTTTAAAAAAGAAGCTGTTTTATGGAAAGTATGTACTTCCTATTTTAAATTTATTGATAAAAAAAAACTCTTATAAAAGTAATCTCAAACTTCAGAAACCACCTCAGAAAATAGCTGAAAAGACTAGCTGAGAAACTTACAAACCTCCTCGAAAAATTGTATCGGATTTTCAGCATGCAGCCAGTGACCAGCATTTTTTATTTCTATAATTTTTGAATTGAGAAAGTGAGCTGCTATTACAGGCACTTCCTCTTCTGTAATATAATCGGAATGATCCCCTTTTAAAAACAAGGTTTCTTTTTCGAAAACAGTAAAAGAAGGCAATGCCACTCCTATTTCAGGATTGTTTGCTGTTAAAGAATCTAGATTGAATCGATAGGCCAATTGCCCTTTTTCTTTCCAAAAAACATTTTTCAATAAAAATTGACGAACTCCCAACTCTGGGACGAGTTCCGCTAATTTTTTATCAACCAGGCTTCTAGAATTATGAATCGAAAAATCGATAGAATTCAATGCTGCTAATATTGCATTATGGTGAGGCTCATACCTTCTTGGTGAGATGTCTACAATAATTAATTTTTTTACCAAATCAGGATAGGTAACAGCAAATAACATGGCTGTTTTTCCGCCCATAGAATGGCCAATTAAATACACTTTTTCTAACTTATGATGCTGAATATAGCAATATAGGTCTTCAACTAAAACTTGGTAATTAAAGGTATCTTCATGAAAACTACGCCCATGATTTCTTTGATCTATTAAATGAACCTGATACTCTTTAGAAAACTGATTTCCTAATGATTTCCAGTTATCACTCATGCCAAAGTAACCGTGTAAAATTAAAAGCGGGATTCCTTCCCCTTTTATTGTTGAATGTAATATTGGGTTGTTATGCATTGTAATGATTGTATGTGATGAACAAAAACAACTGTAACCAGTAAATTAGGATTGTAAACGATGTAAATACATATTTACAACATTCTCTAGCCCTAAATACAAACTTTCTGAGATGAGTGCATGTCCGATAGAAACCTCCGCTAAATTAGGAATATTCTCTTTAAAAAATTGAATATTATCTAGGCTTAAATCATGTCCTGCATTGATTCCTAATCCCAAATCATGGGCTAATATTGCAGCTTCCGCATACGGTTTCACAGCCTCTTTATTTCCCTTGAAGAATTGTGTTGCAAAAGCTTCCGTAAACAATTCGATCCTATCCGTACCAATTTTTGCTGCTGCTTCAATCAATTTTAAATCGGTATCAATAAAAATTGATGTTCTAATTCCGTTTTGTTGAAATTCTTGAATTACTTCTTTCAAAAAAGAGTGCTGTTTAATAGTATCCCAACCTGCATTTGAAGTAATTGCATCTGTAGCATCTGGAACAAGTGTAACCTGAGTTGGTTTTACCTCAAGCACCAAATCCATAAAAGAAGCAATAGGATTTCCTTCTATGTTGTATTCTGTAGTTACTATCCTTTTTAAATCTCTTGCATCTTGGTAGCGAATGTGCCTTTCGTCTGGTCTTGGATGAATGGTAATTCCCTGACCTCCAAATTCTTGAATATCGCTGGCTACTTTTAATAAATTTGGGACATTTCCTCCACGAGAATTTCTTAAAGTTGCTATTTTATTAATATTTACACTTAACTTTGTCATGATCTAAAATTAGACCACAAAGATAATTTATTAAATCATTTTATCCTATATTCGTAGTATATGAATGTAAATGAATACATACTAGAAGAAATAAAACCTCTTCGATTAAAAGACAGCATAAAAAGCGCTCAAAAGGTGTTTGAGAATCACCCTATTACACATTTTCCAGTAATTGAGAATAATAAATTACTTGGGTCTTTTTCCGAAGATGACATTCAAACTCTTGAAAACAAAGAAGATGAATTAAATTCACACGCACATTTATTACATTCTTTTTTTACAGATGAAAATGCTACTGTTTTAGAGTTATTAAAAATTTTTGCTGATAACGATACCAACATCATTCCGGTATTAAATGAATACAAAGAATATCTTGGTTATTTTGATTTACGAGACGTTTTAGATCTTTTTTCTAACAGTCCTTTTATGGTTGAAGAAAGTGAAACTTTAATTATAGAACAACTAAAAAATGTATATTCTATGAGTCAAATTGTTCAAATTATAGAATCTAATGGTGGGCAACTTTTAGGCTTGTATATTTCAGAAAAGAAAGAGAATTTTATTCAGGTTACGCTAAATATAGTCACGAATGAAATTAACGAAATTATGCAAACCTTTAGACGATATGATTATAAAATTATATCCATGCATGAAAATGACATGTATTTAAAAGATTTAAAAAACAGATCTGAATATTTGCAGAAATATTTAGAGATCTAATCCTTTAAAAAGAAATTTACTTAAAAATTAAAGAAGTGAAGAAAGCAGCTATTTACGGTCAATCTTATGCCATTTCCTCAGAAAATGAAATTAAAACACTTGTCAAAGTTCTACAAAAAAATAAGATTGATTTCTATATAGAAAGTGAATTTTATTCACTTTTAATAGACAATAAGGTTTTAGAAAACAACTACAATTCTTTTAGTAGTTTTAATGATTTAGACAGTTCATTTGACATTATGCTAACCATTGGTGGAGATGGCACTTTTTTGCGCTCCGCCACTCATATTAGA
>JAQWOW010000174.1 GCA_029245665.1 Polaribacter sp.
TACAATGCTACATTTCCTTTTTATTCTGATGGTATTTGGTTTTTAACTCAAATGAGAAGATGGGGTCAAATTCCAGATGCAAAACCAGCAGCATGGTATGCAAATACAATCAAAGACATATATAGACCAGATATTTGGAAAAAGGCTGCAACTCTTTTAGTGGAAGAAGGATATATTCCATCAACAGACATCCCAACTACAGACGGTTTTAAACCAGCAACTGCAGATTTTATTGATGGTACAAAATACGATGCAAAAGATCCTTTAGGATACATCAATAGTTTCAAAATAGGAAACAAGGATAAATAATAATACTGAAAGAAATGATGAAAGCAAGTATGACATTAGGAAAAGTTTCTAGTTTTTTACAAGTAGGGTTTTTTATGACTTTGAGAGATCTATTTACAGGCAAGCTAGAAAAAGAAGATCTTAAAAACTTCCTACGAAAGGGAATAGTTCCACTTATATCTATTGTTTTATTTATTGGTTTATGGCATTTGGGCGCAAAATCATTGTACAATATTGAGGCAGATTTTAAAATAGAAAAGGCACTAAAAGATCAAGGACCAGCTTCTGCTGAAGAACTAAAAGCTTGCATCGCTTCTGGCGAATCTAGTTGTCAACCAAATACATTGCCCTCTCCTACTCAGGTTTGGGAATCGTTTCAATCATTACTCGATGATCATAAAATTATTAGTGCAGATAAAGCTGCTTTTATAGAAAAGACAGCGGTTTTGAACGCGAAAAGAGTTGCAGAGGGTAAAAATGCAATTACCTACACAGGGAGACCCTCTTTTGTAGATCAAATATATAGAAGTTTACAAACAGTCTTTGCTGGTTTTTTATTGGCATTATTAATTGCTGTTCCTTTGGGGATTTTTATAGGATTGAGTGCAACATTAAAAAGTGCATTCAACTGGTTTATTCAAATTTTTAAACCCGTATCACCAGTTGTTTGGTATTTATTGGTTTTTATGATCGTAAAAACCATGTTGATAGATTCTAATGAAGACAGTTCATTTACGATCTCATTTATAAGTGTTGGCTTATGCTCTATGTGGGCAACATTGGTAAATACAGCAATGGGCGTTTCTTCTGTAGATAAAGATTATATAAACGTTGCAAAAGTCCTAAAATTAGGCACTTTACAAAAGATTTTCAAAGTAGTATTACCTTCTTCTTTACCATTAATTTTTACAGGATTAAAAATTACATTATCAGTGGCTTGGATGGTTTTAATTGCGATTGAACTTTTGGCACAAAGTCCTGGTCTTGGACTGTTTGTATGGGAGGAGTTCCAAAATGGAGCTAACGATTCTAACGCAAAAATTATTGTTGCCATGTTTATCATTGGTAGTATCGGTTTTTTATTAGATCGATTCATGTTAACGATTCAAAATTGGGTGTCTTTTGATAAAACAGATGCAATATAAATGTGTAATCGTATAAAGATTAAATTTTGAAATCATAGGATTCGAAGCAAAAACGAGTCAACAATTAAATATTAAAAATGGCATATTTAGAATTAAATAATATTTACAAAACCTATGGTCAAGGTGATGCTAAAACAGAGGTATTATCTAACATCAACTTGGAAATACAAGAGGGAGAATTTGTTGCTATTGTTGGTTTTACCGGAAGTGGGAAAACAACTTTAGTAAACCTTATAAATGGATTGTTAGAGCCTACAAGTGGTGACGTTTTATTCAAAGGAAAACCAGTGGTTGGCACAAGTCATGAACGTGGAGTTATCTTTCAAAATTACTCCCTACTGCCTTGGTTAACAGTAGAACAAAATGTCTTTATGGCTGTAAAAGAAGCATTTCCTAAGAAATCTAAAATGGCCTTAAAAACGATTGTTTCTGACTATGTAGAAATGGTGAGTTTAACACCAGCCATGCATAAAAGACCAAAAGAATTGTCTGGTGGAATGCGACAAAGAGTAGCTGTTGCAAGAGCTTTGGCAATGAAACCAGAGATGATAATTATGGACGAACCTTTGGGAGCATTAGATGCTTTAACTCGGGGGAATTTGCAAGATGAAATCTTAAATATTTGGGGAAAAGACAAAAGAACAGCCCTCTTAATTACCAATGATGTAGATGAAGGAATTTATATGGCAGATAGAATAATTCCACTACGCCCGGGTCCAAGAGCAACTTTAGGTCCAGAATTTAAAATTGATTTAGAACGTCCAAGAGATAAAACAGAAATGAACGACAACCCTAATTTCAAGAAAACAAGAAATGCTATTATTGAGTATTTAATGGATATTGGAAATGAGAGAAAATCTGAAGCTAAAGAAGAATTTGTATTGCCAGATTTGAGTCCGAAAGACTTTGTAAATCAGTTTAAATATTGAATATTATGAGCACTATACTAGAAGAAAAAAATGCCAAAATTTATACTTGTAATAAACTATTTCCTTCGAATGAAGTTATGCTAGATTTAAAAAATCTAAAAAAAGTGTACCCTACTCCGAAAGGTGATTATATTGTTTTAGAAGATTTAAACCTTCAGATAAAAAAAGAAGAATTCGTAACTATAATTGGTCATTCCGGTTGCGGTAAAACAACAATGCTTTCAATGATCGCAGGGTTAAATCCGATTTCAGGAGGAAATATTTCTGTTTTAGGAAAAGATATACGTGGACCGGGACCAGATAGAGGTGTTATTTTTCAATCACCTAGTTTAATGCCTTGGATGACCTCATTGCAAAATGTGTTATTGGGAGTAAATAATGTGTTTCCTGACGGAACAAAAGCACAGCGAAATGACATTGCAAAATACTATTTACAAAAAGTAGGTTTAGAAGATTCTTTTCATAAAAAAGCAAGCGACTTATCTCAAGGAATGCAACAAAGGGTGGGTATTGCAAGGGCATTTGCGATCAAACCAAAAGTACTTTTATTAGATGAGCCTTTTGGAATGTTAGATTCTTTAACGAGAGGAGAATTGCAAGATATCTTGATTGAAATATGGAACAAAGAGAAAATTACTGCTGTCATGATTACGCACGATGTTGATGAAGCTATTTTTTTAGCAGACAGAGTTGTAATGATGACAAGCGGACCCAAAGCAAAAATTGGAGAT
>JAQWOW010000186.1 GCA_029245665.1 Polaribacter sp.
ATCAAAGTGTTGGTTTATGGAAAATGGCCAAAACAGACAAAAAACAGTATGCCATTTTTTACAGCTAGTTATCATAAACATGAAATTGAAGAGATCGCTAAAAAAGATTTAAATAGTCATATTAAATTATTGTTTGTTGGAGCTTTTTCCATTGGAAAACAGCCCTTGCTTTCTGTAAGAGCCACTCATAAACTATTAAAAAAAGGGTTTGATGTTACATTGGATATGTATGGAAATGGATCAGAATTTGAAAAAGTTCAAAAATATATTGATGATCATCAATTACATAAGATGATCAAACTACATGGTAATCAATCAAAAGAAGTTGTAAAGCAAGCATTTCAGAGGAGTCATTTTTTAATATTTATTTCCAAGTCAGAGGGATGGCCAAAAGTTATTGCAGAGTCTATGTTTTGGTCTTGCTTACCAATTTCAACAAAAGTTTCTTGTGTTCCCGCTATGTTAGATTATGGAAATAGAGGAGCTTTAATTAATGGTAATTTAGATGAGGTAGTGGAGAAAATTGAAAGCTACATAGCTCATAAAAAAATGTATGCAACGCATGTAGAAAAAGCAAGAATTTGGTCTCAACAGTTTACATTAGATACTTTTGAAAAAGCGATAAAAGAACTACTATGAATGAACAAATAAGAATACTACAATTAATAGATTCTTTACAGGTAGGTGGAGCTGAGGTATTGGCTGTAAATATTGCAAATGCTTTATCTAATGAAGGTGTAGAATCTCATTTATGTGTTACTAGAAATGAAGGTCCATTAAAAGAATATATAGAACCAGCAGTTCAGTATTTATTTTTAAAAAGAAAAAAAACGGTTGATATTAAATCTATTTATAAATTAAAAAATTATATAAAATATAATAATATTTCAATCATTCATGCGCATTCAACTTCCTATTTTTTAGCCATTTGTGTTAAATTCATATATCCTAAATTAAAAATTATATGGCATGATCATTACGGTAAAAGTGAATTACTAAAGAATACAAGCAGATTATCAATCCAATTTCTTTCTTTCTTGTTTAGTGGTGTACTATCTGTAAATTTAAAATTATTTGAGTGGTCAAAAAAGTATCTTGTCGTAAAAAGGGTGTTTTTTCTAAAAAATTTCCCTGTTTTTATGGATTTAAAAAGAACAACAGTTTTAAAAGGAGCAAAGAGGAATCGGATTGTTCATGTAGCAGGATTTAGAAAACAAAAAGATCATTTAACCTTATTAAATGCATTTAAAATTATATTAAATCAAGAACCAACATCTTCATTACACCTTATCGGTAAAGTGTATAAAGGAATATATAGTGATTCAATTAAAACATTTATTAGTGATCATAATTTGTCAAAATATGTTTTTTTATATGATGTTCGTTCTGATATTAAAAACATTCTAGATCAAGCAGATATAGGGGTTTTATCTTCTGATTCTGAGGGGCTGCCAATTTCTTTATTAGAATATGGGTTAGCCAAACTTCCTGTTGTAGTAACTAATGTAGGAGACTGTGCTGCTGTTGTTACAAACAAACAAGTTGTTGTACCCCCAAAGAGAAGTGATAAACTGGCAGATGCTATTGTATGTTTGATTAAAGATCAAGAACTAAGAGATAAAGTAGCATTTGATTTACATGCTGAAGTTCTCAAAAATTACGCAATTGAAAACAGCATTAAAAAAATTATAAAAATATATACAACACTAATTTGATTGAAAAAGTAGTACATAATAGATTGTTATTTATAGCTATACATGTAGTTATAGGATTTTTAGTGACCATTTTACCTTTTGCTAAAATTTATCCCTTATTTATACTAATTATTGGCATTTATATTATTTATAGCTCAAGAAATAAAAATGAAGAAGCACTTTATTTAGTGAGTTATTTGGTTGGTGCAGAGGTTTTTATTCGCATGTCTGATGGATTCCTACTGTATGAAACTGGAAAATACGGAATAATTTTATTTTCCTTATTAGGTATAATTTGGGGGCCAGTAAAACAAAAGACTTCAATATCATTTTTAGTATATGTATTATTTTTAGTAATTGGTATTGTATTTACTCAAGTTCCATTGGGAGAATCTTTAAGAAAATCAATAGCATTCAATTTAAGTGGTCCAATATCTTTGGGTTTTTTTGCCCTATATTGTTTCAAAAGAACCATTACAATATTACAATTAAAAGAATTGCTTTTTGTTTGTTTATTACCTGTGTTTTCTATAATTAGTTTTGTGTATTTTAGAACTCCAGATCTAGAAGAATTGGTTTTCCAGGTATCTTCAAACTTTAAAACTTCGGGAGGTTTTGGTCCTAATCAGGTAGCTACCATTATTGGTTTTGGAGTTTTTATTTTATCAGTATTTATATTTACGAGAGTCCAATTATCTTTATCCATATTTTTAGATATAATTTTTTTATTGTATTTTACGTATAGAGGCTTGCTAACCTTTTCAAGAGGAGGTATGATAACTGCAATTTTTGCATTTTTTATTTTTGTTTTGTTCATGCTCTTGTATCAAAAGAACACTTTTATTAAAGTTTTTAAGTTCCTATTTATTACTCTTATTTTATTTTTAGGAATTTGGTTGTATACCTCTGATATAACGGGAGGAATGATTGATAATAGATATTCAAATAAGAATGCTACAGGAATTGAAAAAAAAGATATTTCTGCAGGAAGGTTTCAACTTTTTTCTGCACAATTAGAAAATTTTTACGAGTCACCAATTTTAGGTATTGGAGTAGGTAATGGGAAATATAAAAGAATAGAAAGTGGAAAACGAATAACTGCAGCCTCACATAATGAAATGACTAGGTTGATTGAAGAGCATGGTTTACTGGGTATTTTAGCATTATTAATACTTTTAGTGAAACCACTTCAGAATATATATTTTAGTACTAACTATCAAAGAGCTTTTTTATTGTCATTTTATGTTTTTTGGTTTTTAACAATCAATCATTCTGCAATGAGAATAGCTTTTCCCGCTTTTGTTTACGGGTTAAGTTTAATTAAAATTGATCATGAATAAAACTATTTTATACATAGGAAACAACCTTGCTAAAAAAACTAATTATGCCACCTCAATGGATGTTTTAAGTCGTTTGTTAAGTATAGAGGGGTTTACTATTTATAAAAGTTCTTCAAAATCCAATACATTTTTCCGTTTACTAGAGATGTGTTATGATTTAGTTCGTTATCGTTCTAAAGTTGATTATGTACTAATAGATACTTTTAGTACCACTAACTTTTACTATGCTTTGTTAACGTCTCAGTTATGCAGATTCTTTAGCCTGAAATACTTGCCCATTCTTCACGGTGGGAATTTACCTTATCGTTTAAAACAGAACCCAAGATTATCATCTTTAATTTTTAAAAATTCTTATCAAAATATTGCTCCGTCAGGATATTTAAAATATGAGTTTGAAAAAGAAGGATATAAAACTATTTTAATTCCAAATGTAATTCCAATTGGCAACTATACTTTTAAAGAAAGAAAAAAAATAGCCCCTAAATTATTGTATGTAAGAGCTTTTGCTAAGATATACAATCCTTCCATGGCCGTAGAGGTTCTAAAAGAATTGAAAAAAACATATCCAAAAGCAATTCTATGCATGATAGGCCCCGACAAAGATGGAACATTAGATGATGTTCTGCAGCTTATTAATACATATAAATTACAGGATAGTATTGAAATTACGGGTGTATTATCTAAAGAAGAATGGCATGAAAAATCTGATGACTATGATATATTC
>JAQWOW010000198.1 GCA_029245665.1 Polaribacter sp.
AATGAAAAATATTGGAAAACTCCTATTGTTTGGGGAGCATTAGGAACAAGTATTTATTATTATTTAAACAATAACAAAGAATATAAAAGATACCGGACAGCCTATAAATTAAGAAGAAATAATTTAGTTGATGAATTTACTGTTAATGGAATTGAAATTATTTCTATAGAAACTTTAGAAAGAGCACAAGATCAATTGAGAGAAAATAGAGATTTATCACTTTTAACAACGGTAATTCTTTATGTTTTACAAATTGTAGAGGCTAGTGTAAATGCGCATTTAATCCAATTTAACACTAATGATAATTTATCATTTAAGCCAACTTTTATAAATGATCCTGTTGAAATTGATGCTCCAAAAGTAGGTCTAACAATTAAATATAATTTTTAAGATGAAAATTGCACTATTAGGTTATGGAAGAATGGGTAAAGAAATTGAAAAAATTGCTTTATCTCGTGGACACGAAATAGTAATCAGAAAAGATGTAGATGATATAATTGATATTACATTAGCAGACGTGGCTATTGATTTTAGTGTTCCTTCTTCAGCTTTTAATAATATTTCAAATTGTTTAAATAACAATGTACCCGTTATATCTGGCACTACTGGATGGTTAGATAAATATGATGATGCAATTGCCTTGTGTAAAGAAAAAAACGGGGCATTTATTTATGCTTCAAATTATAGTTTAGGTGTCAATATATTTTTTGAACTAAACACACAATTGGCAAAAATGATGAAAACTATCGAAGGATATAATATTTCTATGGAAGAAATTCATCATACTAAAAAATTAGACAAACCTAGCGGAACAGCAATTACTTTAGCCGAGGGAATTATAGAAAATACTTCTAAAAATAACTGGGAGTTAGGAGAAGTAACCTCAGAAGAAAATATAGCGATTATTTCCAAAAGAATCTCTAAAGTTCCTGGAACACATACTGTTTGGTATAATTCTGAAGTAGATTCTATAGAAATTAAACACACCGCTCATAACAGAAAAGGTTTTGCTTTAGGTGCTGTAATTGCTGCTGAATGGATTTCTGGAAAAACAGGAGTATTTTCTATGAAAGACGTGTTAAATATTGGTTAAAAATTGTTTCATTTTCGCTATTTTGCACCTTATAAAAAATTAAAAATATTAATATGACTTTTTTACAATGGTTTATCTTTTTTTTAATTATTCAAGGAATTCATTTTTTGGGAACTTGGAAGTTATATCTAAAAGCAGGAAGAAAATCGTGGGAGGCTGCGATCCCTATTTATAATGGAATTATTTTAATGAGAATTATTAATCGCCCTAAATGGTGGATTTTCTTATTATTTGTTCCTGTTGTGAATTTATTAATGTTTCCGGTTATATGGATTGAGACTATAAGAACCTTTGGTTTTTATAAAAAATCAGACTCCTTTTTAGTAATTATAACTTTTGGTATATATATTTTATACATCAATTATCTAACAGACACAAAATACAATGCTAATAGAAGCTTAAAACCCAGATCTGAGTTAGGTGAGTGGATTAGTTCAATTACATTTGCAATTATTGCTGCTACTTTGGTTCACACCTACTTTATGCAGCCGTTTACAATACCAACTTCATCTTTAGAAAAATCTTTACTTGTTGGTGATTATCTTTTTGTTAGTAAATTTCACTATGGTGCAAGGGTTCCTTCAACAGTAATTGCAGCGCCAATGGTTCATGATTCTCTTCCTTTTACCGGAACAGCATCTTATTTAAAAAAACCTCAACTGCCATATACACGTTTCCCTGGTTTCCAAAAAATTAAAAATAATGACATTGTATGCTTCAATTGGCCTGCAGACACTTTAGCTACAATGTGGGGAGATACATCTGGTAAATTCACTTACAAACCTGTTGATAAAAAAACAAACTATGTAAAACGTTCTGTGGGTATTGCTGGCGATTCTATAGAAATGATAAATGGTTATTTTTACATCAATGGGAAAAAGAATACATTACCAGATAGAGCTAAATTACAGTTTTATTATACCTATGAATCAAAAAAACCTATCAACCAGAGCACTTATCCTAAATTTTTAATCGATAAGGAAAGAACGGGAGTTTATAAAATTTTATCTGAATATTGGAATAATTCTAAGGTACAAGATGCAATTAAAAAAAATGGGAATTTAGCTAAAATTGGTTCAGACTCTCTTTATACAGAAGTTGCTGGAGGTATAAATGCTGACTTAGCAAGAAAATTAAAAATGTTATCTGTTGAGGATAAAATTAACATCAATTTAACTAAAGAGGAAGTTGATCGCTTAAAGAAATATCCACTTACTGTATCTGTTAAAAAGGTAAATCATGGAGCCGATAATGCCATTTTTCCTCACATAGAAAAATTAGGTTGGAGTCAAGATAATTTTGGTCCGATTTATATTCCAAAAGCAGGAAGTTCTGTAGAATTAACTTCAGAATCTTTACCGTTTTATGAACAAATTATCAAAAACTATGAAAACAACGACCTACAAGTTGTTGGAGAAAATATTTTTATCAATGGGAAAAAAGTAGATTCATATACATTTAAACAAGATTATTTTTATTTGATTGGAGATAACAGACACAACTCTTTAGATGCTCGTTATTGGGGCTATGTGCCCTTTGATCATGTATTAGGGAAACCCGTAATGATTTGGTTTAGTTGGAATGCAAATGCAGCTTCTTTTGGAGCTAAATTAAAATCTATTCGATGGAATAGAATGTTTACCACAGTTCATGGTGATGGCAAACCTGTTTCTTACAGATATTTCGTTTTTGCGTTCATACTTCTATATTTTGGTTATAGCTTTTATAAAAGAAAAAAGAAACCCACAAGAAAATAAGAATAATGTCATTGTTTATTCCAACTTATTTTGCTCCTATTTCTCAATATACTGAAATCATAAAATCTGATAACGTAACTTTTGAAATGGAAGATAATTTTCAAAAACAAAGTTATAGGAATAGATGTTATATCTATAATTCTAATGGAAAACAAATGTTGAACATTCCTCTAAATGATAAGAATAAAGGAACAGCTAAAAGAAAAAAAACTAAAGACATGATGGTTAAAAATGATTTTCCTTGGCAAGAACATCATTTAAAATCTTTACAAACAGCCTATAGAACTTCTCCTTTTTATGAATTTTACGAAGATGATTTACTATCAATTTTTACAAAAAAATACACTTTTTTACAGGATGTAAATATTGATACATTTTTATTTATAACTGATGCTTTACAAATAAATCAGCAATACTCTAAAACCAAAAAATACATTTTAGAAGAAAATAACGATGACTTCAGAAAACTTGCGGATATAAAAAATCAACCAAAACAATCAAAAAAATCATACATACAAATGTTTGACGACAAACATGGATATATTGATAATTTATCAACTTTAGACCTTCTTTTTATGGAAGGTCCAAACGCCATAAGTTATTTAAAATAAAAAATGTAACTTTAATAAAATTTTATCCATGGATTTTTTAAAAACATTTATAGAACTTTATTTCCCTTCACAATCTGATGCCTTTGTTCAAAAGTTAAGTAATCTCCTAAAAAATAAGTTTTATAAAAAAAAAGAAATTATTGTAAAGTTAAAAGAAAATCCCTCAAAATTTTATATCTTAAAGAAGGGAATTGTTAGAAGTTATATAGTAGGATCTGAGGGAAAAGAGCATACTAAAATATTATATACAAAAAATAATTTTTTTGCTCCTTTAACAGCTCTTATTAAAAATAAACCATCCCTTTATTCTTTTGATTGTTTAACAGATTGCGAAATTTTAGAAGGAAATTACACTGATTTATTAGCATTGACAAACTCTGATATAGAATTTTCAGTTTTGTATTCGAAAATTCTTGAAGAAATGTATATCAGAACAGATAATAAAATTCATGATTTATCAATATTAAATGCTACAGAAAGGTTTATAAAACTAAAGAAAGAAAAACCTACTATTGAAAATCTAATCAAGCAATATCATATTGCTTCTTATTTAAACATCACTCCAACTCAATTAAGTAGAATTAAAAAGAATTAAAAAAATATTATTCAAAATAATTTTTTAATCTATTAACCTATGTTTATGATACTTATTGATCATTATTGTAATTTTAAACCATAGATCGCTATTTAGAAAAAGTTTTCATTTTATTCCCTAACAATAATATGAGCTTTATAAAAAAATTTATTGAACTTTATTCTTCTTCGGCATCTGAGGACTTTATAAAAAAATTAACTAATAGATTAAAAACAACGTATTATAAGAAAAATGAAAGCATTGTAAAACTCGGAGATATTTCATCAAAATTTTATATCTTAAAAGAGGGAATTGTTAGAAGCTATATAATAGGTCCAAAAGGAAAAGAACATATTAAAATATTACATAAGGGCATCAGTGTTTTCGCACCTTTAACTGATCTTATTAAAAAACAACCATCAACTTTAATCTTTGACTGCTTAACAAATTGTGAAGTATTAGAAGGAAATTTCTATGAATTATTTACACCAAAAAATTTAAACTTAGAGATCTCTGGCTTCTATATTAAAGTCCTCGAGAAAATATATACTACATCTGATAATAAAATTCATGATCTATCAATTTTAAATGCTACTGAAAGGTATATAAAATTAAGGAGAGAAATTCCTAATATTGAAAATCTAATTCAACAATATCATATTGCATCTTATTTAAATATTACTCCAACACAATTAAGTAGAATTAGAAAAGATTATTATTCAAAATAAAATTATTCTATGCAACTATGTATAGAAATATAACAGTTCATTATTGTACATTTAGGTATTAGGAAGCATTTCCCCCAGATATTAAATTTCACGTGTTTCTATAATTATAAAAAGACTTGTTAATTAACTAACAGGTCTTTTTTACTGTTACAGAAAATGATGTTAAAATTATTTATCCATTCATTATGGATTACATTTTATTTTTCCAGCAGTAATTGTCTTTTTATTCTTTAAAAAAAAATGGAAAACTGTCTACTTCATTTATATTTCAAGTATACTTGTAGATTTAATCCATTTAATGGTAACACCTATTATTTGACATCAACAGATGTAGTGTTGGCTTTCATTTCCTGAGTTCTTACAGGACTTTCACAATATATTATATTCTATTTGAGTGTTTTTATAAAAAAAACTAAAACAATATCACTATTTTTTTATGTGAGGATCAATTATATAGATTGTTATTTGTAATATTTTTTTAGAAGATTGCCCAACTCAGAAGATATATTAAACTTAAAAATTAAAAAAAGATAAATTACAATAATTAGAATACTTTTTAAGATAATATTAATGATAGGATGAATTGGAAATTTTAGTAAATAAATATTTTCAATAGGAAAATCCCAAAAATTAAAAAACAAATATAAAATAGCGATAATTAAAATCATCTTAAATGTCTTATTCGTGTATGGAGTAATAGAAAACTTAATTTTCACAAAAAATAACTTAAATGAATTTGCAAGAAAAATGACAATCAACGATGCTAATGCTAAACCATCTGTACCCATCTCTAACTCATAGTAAAAGAGTTTATTCAAAAAATACACGGACAAAGCCATAGAGATACTAATTGGTAGCGTTATTCTATAAAACTTAGAATTATTTATGATGGCGCCATTGTTACCCAGTAAACCGTTATATAATTTAAGAGAAGAAATCACAAAGACAACGAATACGCCTCCTGCATATTCGTCAGGTAATAATTTATATAACTGCTTTATGTTTGCATTAATTAACACAAAGAAAAGACCACTTATTAACAATAGATTTATAGAGCTTTTTTTATACAATGATGCTACTTCTTCGTGATTATCTTCGTTTAATGTTTTAGAAGTTAAAGGCTGTAAAATAGTAAGCATAGCTCTACTCGGAGCTTCTATAAAAGAACCAATAAAAACGGCTACAGAATAATAAGCAGCTTTTACTAAAGATTCTTTGCCTGGAATCATGTATTTATCAATATCTAAAATAATAGCTCCTGCACTACCCGCCAAAATAATATATCCTGAAAAACGGATTACTTCTTTAAAATTATCTGGTATCGATAATGTGAATTTTGGCATGTATAAATTGAGTGCATAGAACATCATAATAAACATTCTAATAAAATAAGCACCTGTCAAATAATATATGAATTCTGTTTTTGAAATAAAACCAAAATAAACAAGAAATAATAAGATCATTACAACTACTCGATTGTACAATTCTTTCAAAATATTACCAAATACTGATTGAAACTGAACTTTAGCCCAAGCATAAAAAATCTCAAAATAGGAGGTCGATAATGCAACTAAAAAAATAATAAAGGTGTACTCTTTAATAATTGGATTTTCTACTGATAAATAATCGCCTATTTCTTGGTAAAAATAGTTTCCAAAATAAGCAATTGGTATTGCTACTAAGAAGGGTAAAAAAAGGACAGACGTCAAAAAACGATCTTTTTCAACTTTTGTCAAATAGCTCGAAAAAAATTTTATAATTGTATGATGAATTCCGAGGGCAATTAAAGGCATTAGTAGGTTTGAAGTAGATAACAAAAAAGTTACTAAACCATAGTATTCATCGTCTAAAAAACGAGTATATAAAAACAACGTGTTTATACCACCAAAGGCAAAACCTAAATAGATAAAAAATGTATTCTTTAAAGATTGCTTAAAAATAATACCCATATTACGAATGTAAACTTTTAATAATGAAAGCTAACTTTTTAGTTAATTCTTTTCTGTGATATTTCCCAATATTTTTAGAATTCACTTTTAAATTTCCTTTTTTATATAGATGATAAAATTTTAGTATTTCTGATGATAATTGTTCACGATTACTAAAATCAATAAGTATACCTGAGTCTGTTTCTTTTAAGATTTCTGCTAAATCTCCATCTTCAGGACCTATGGCTAAAATTGGTCTTTTTGCAATTAAATATTCAAATAATTTACCGGTTAAAATTCCTTTAGACTTTTCAATATTTGGAATTAACAATAATAAAACCTGTGCTTTATTCTGAAATTCAATTGCTTTTTCGTGATCTACATAGCCTTTAAAACTTGTGTTTTTTTCTAAGTTATTCTTTAAAACTTCTACCCTTACATCATCAGAAATATCACCAATAAAATTTAATTTTAAATCATTTTTAAAATCTTCATTCTGAGAACAAAGTTCTTGTAAAACTTTAAAAAAAAGTTTTGGATTGCTTTGTTTTGGCAATAGCCCAATATATGAAATTGTAAACAATTTATCTAAAACAGTATCTTCTGCACTTCGTGTTTCATTGTCATAACCATTGGTAATTACTTCTACTCTTCTTGCATTTATGGAGAACTGTTCTTTAAGACTTTCACTAACAGTAAGCACACAGTCTGCATTTTTTAACACCAATTTTTCTAATATTTTATTTTTCTTTTTTGCAAATGATTGTTCACTAAAATCTTTATTATAATATAAATCTGTCCACGGGTCTCTGAAATCTGCAATCCATTTTAACTTGTTTTTTTTGTGTAATTTCTGAGCTATCAAATGCATACTGTGAGGAGGGCCTGTGGAAATAATAGCATCAACTTTATTTGAATTTAAATACTTTTGAAGAAATTTTACAGAAGAATTCACCCAAAATACTTTTGGGTCAGGAATAAAAAAATTACCTCGAATAAAGGATAAAAAACGGTTTTGATTAATATTAGAAATTCCACTTTTTTGAGATTTTTTTTTCTTCCAAAAAAGCAGGTCTGTAGGTTCCCAGATAGAATGTTTTAAAACTTTAGTATTTCTAGGAACATCGTCTAAAAGGGTCTTATCTTCTTTAAGGTACCTAGCATTATCAACAGTATATACAACAGGTTCTATACCATATTCTTGCAAATACTTTACGAACTTCAACCAACGCTGAACTCCAGATCCTCCAGCAGGAGGCCAATAATAGGTAATAATTAATACTTTCAAACTGTTAAATTATCATATAATTCAATTAATTTTTTAGAGGTTTTTTCCCATGAAAACTCATTTCTAACAAAATCCATTCCGTTTTTTCCTAGTTCTGATCTTAATTCCTCATCTTTATAAAGCGTAATAACTTTAGAAGAAAAATCTTCGACATCTTTTTCTTTATGAACTAATCCTGTATTGTTTTTTTCTACTATTTTTTTTTGAGCGATTGCATCACTAACCAAAAGTGGTTTTCCAAAACTCATATATTGAAATATCTTATTAGCATACGCTACGTCATGCTGTAAATTTCTGTGCAACGGAGAGATACAAACATGACTTGCCAAAATATAAGATTGAAATAAACTTACATTCTGCCATCCTTCAAAATCTACAAAATCATCTAATTTTAAGTCTTGAACATATTTTTTTAAGATTGAATCTGTTGTATTTTTACCTACAATTACAAGCTTCAAATTTCGAATTTTAGATTTTAATTTTTCTGTTGCGTTAATAGCAGTTTTTAGACCTCTTCGTAAATGAGTATCACCCAAATATAAAATAACAAAATTATTTTTATACCTTCTCATTATAGTTTCATCAATCTTGTATAAACTATAAAAAGATTTTCTAATAGTGTTTGGCACTAATACTAACTTATCTTTTGAAGAGGGAATTCTTTTCTCTAAATCTTCAAGAAATTCTGGAGAAACGGAAATAACGTTATTCGCTCTTTCTATAAATTCTCTTTCTTTAATTTTCCATTTTTTTGGTGAAATAATATATTTCCCTGGAAATTTTTGAAGATGAGGATATAGTTTCATTACTTCAGGAACATTATCATGTAAATCTAAAACCACTGGAAGTTTGTATTTTTTATTCGCAATAAAAACTGCTTGCGCAATTCGCATGTCATGAATATGTAAAACATCAATTTTGGTTTCTAAAATAAAGCATTCGATCTTTATTTTCATTAAAAGACTGTACAAAGGAATTGTATATGCTAAAGCAGATAATTTATACTCCATTTTATTGGAAGAGTATCTTTTTACTTGAATACCATTAATTATTTCTGATCCTTTTTCATCAGAATATTTTAAACAAAAAATAAAAACTTCATGTCCTGCATTGATTAAAGAAACTGCCTCGTTTTCTACCCTTGGATCAGGAGGAAATTTTGCATCTAGAATCATTCCTATTTTCATGCTTTCTTCTTCTTTTGATAAAAAAACCATCCAACGGGTATCAAAAATAACATAGTGTAAGAAAAAATAGAAATTATTTGTCCTTGTTGAATTACTTTTGGCTCAAACTTAAATTCTATGATATGCTCTCCTGCAGGAACTGTCATTCCTCTTAAAACGTAATTCACTCTGTAATGAGGTGTTAATTTTCCATCAACATAAGCATTCCATCCATCTTTGTAATAAATTTCAGAAAACACAGCAAATTGCTCTCTTTCAGTTTTGGATTGATAACTTAATGAAGTAACATTGTAATTAAGAAGTTCTATGGTTGCTGTAGAATCTTGTTCTACCTTGAAATTAATTTTTCTTTTCAAATGACTTTTATCAATAACAACTTCACTTTTAGTATTTAAAGAATCCAATGCTTGCATTTCTTCATTTGCAGAGTTAACAATTTTTATATCTTGAACATACCAGGCATTTCCATTTGCATCGGGGTTTTGCTGAGCTTGTTTCTCTCCTTTATCGTTACCTACAATAAAATACTTGGCATTTAACATGTTTAAAACCTGCATATTATTTTTTGCAATTTGATATTCAAACAACTCTTGATAACGCATCATTTTTGCAGCATGATAACCTCCAATAGAGTGGTGAAAATAAGAAGTACTTCCATCGTTCATTGGATTTACAGTGAAATTACCAACTCTAAAATGTGTTTTATCTTGTAGTATAAGTTTATCTGCATTTGAGGCAATAAAAGGCTTGTCTATGTTTCTTGATGCTTTAAAATCATCTTCATTTACATACTTTTTATTCACTGAAATTAAATCAAATAGAACTAAAATCATCAATGCGATTACTACAACTGCTTGTTTTAATTTATTTTTCAACAACATCCATAAAACTCCTGCAGAAAGTAACATTAAAACTATAGAGCGAAAAGTATCTACTAATAACATAGATTTTCTATCTACAATTAAAGCATCTACTAACCCTTTCAATTGATTGTATTGGGAATCACGTAATCCTTCGAAAGATGAAAATACATGCGCTGACAAAAACCCAAAAACTGCCAAACCACCAAAAAGATAAATCGCTTTTTTTAAATTCTTTTGTTTTTCATCCAAAGATACTTCTGATGAAAAAAATTGTTTTAGCCCTAATATAGCTAGTATTGGCACGCACAATTCTGCAATAACTTGAATAGAAGAAACAGCTCTAAACTTATTGTATAAAGGAAAATAATCAATAAAAAAGTTCGTTAAAAATTCAAAGTTTCTTCCCCAACTCATCAAGATAGAGAAGATTGTTGCAGCAACCAACCATTGTTTTAATGGTCCTTTTACTAGGAATAAACCTAAAAAAAATAGAAAAAATAGTACCGCACCAATATAGGCAGGAGCTTCTATAATTGTTTGGTCTCCCCAATAGGTTAAAACTTGTTTAGAATAATCTTTAGCTACTTTTTTACCTACTTTTTTTTCTAATAATTGATAAAATTCTGAGTCCGCTTCTAATTCTTCAACAGTACCACCACCCATATAACGTGGAATGAATAAATTAAAAGTTTCTAATTTTGCGTAACTATATTCTGTGATATAACTTTTTTCTAAACCATTTGAAGGGACTTTAATACTCCCTTTAGGATCTATCGTTAGTTCAGATTTTCCTCTTGTACTAAAATCAGCATATTCTTTCATTGCCATTAAACGAGAAGAATTTGCAGCAATACCTAATAAAACAGCAGCAATAATTATGATCCCTTGTTTCATAAAAACAGAGAATGTCTTCAATCTAATTGCATGTATCAACTCGATAATACCCATAATCAGTAAACAGAATCCAAGATAGTAGGTCATCTGAGGATGGTTTGTATAAATTTCTAAGGCCATTGCTAGACCTGTGGTTATAAAACCAAGAATATATCTTTTTTGAAAAACCCACACTACTCCGGCTAAAACCATTGGCATATATGCAATTGCATGTGCTTTTGCGTTATGTCCTGCACCAAATATGATAATTAAATAAGTAGAAAACCCAAAGGCCAATGACCCTAAAATTGCCAATCTCCAATTTACTTTCAAAGCCATCATCAATACAAAAAAGCTCAAAAAATATAAGAAAGTATAATCTGCTGGTCTTGGTAAAAATCGTAGGGCTTTGTCTAAGATTCTAACAAAATCATTTGGATAATAAGCACTTATCTGATAGGCTGGCATACCACTAAAAGAAGCTCCAGTCCAATAAGGCTCTGTATTATTCTTAGCTCTAAAGTCATTTATATCTTTTACCATTCCGGTAAATTGAGTAATGTCAGATTGATGTAGCTTTTTTCCATCTAAAATAGGATGGAAATATACAATTGAGGCCAATACAAATATTACCAAAGCAATGATGTAAGGAATAACTTTATTAGAAAATTTCAAGTGAATACTTTTAAATTAATATCTAGTTTAAAATATAAAATACTTGTTTATTTGTGATCAATCAATCTCCTCAAAATCAACATATTCCCCCACAGAATCCTTGCTTTTCTTCTGATTCATTGGCTGCTTATCTATCACAGTTTCTCCCTCAGGTACTTTATTTTTGGATTGTTGTTGTTTTCCTTGATATTGCTGTTCCGCTTTATTTTTGATCGTCTCTGCAGCTTTTTTAATTAGAAAAGGCGCAAATAATCTTGCTAAAAACTTAAAAACATAATAAAAAAGAAGAATAAAAAATATTGTTCTTAGTAAACCCATTTATATATATAATAGAATAAAATCAAAAATAACAATTTGAACACAATTGAAGCGTTTACAATCTATAAAAATTTCATAAAGTCAAAAAAATATAGAATGCTTTTTAAAAACAGCATTTTTAACCTATGTTTGTGTTTATTGGTTACTACTTAAAATAAAATTGTATTCTAACATATGAAAAACCTTATTTTAATCTTTTTTTTAATCTCCTGTTTACTTGCAACAACATCTTTAAAAGCTCAGTATACAGAAATAATAAACTCGAATAAACCTGGTTTTTCTGACAGTCCTTATAGTGTTGGCAAAGGAGTTTATCAATTTGAAAGTAACTTTTTCTTGAAGAACTTGGCTTCAGGAACCTCTTTTACAATACCTCAATCATTTGGAGTTGATCTTCTTTTTAGAACTAGTCTATTTGTTGAAAAATTAGAACTAAATTCGCAAGTAACTTTTCAAAAAGACAAAGTAGCTATTCAAAATGTTTTTAATTCTAGTTATTTTACTTCTGGAGTAAGCAGGTTTACAATTGGAGCAAAATATTTATTATTCAAACCCACCTATAGAGATGTATCAAAAGAAATTAGAAGCTGGAAAAGACGAAATGCTTTTGATAAAAAAAGATTCATTCCTTCTGTTGCTATTTATTTGGGAGTCAATTCAGACTTTGTCAATGAAATTCACAAGACAGGAAATATCACACCAAAAGTAGGTGTATTATTACAACAAAATCTAACGAACGATTTTAACCTTATTTCCAATATTTTTTTCGACAAAATTGGAACTGAATTTTCTGAAATTTCCTACATAATTTCTGCTACACAAAATTTTGCTGATCGATGGTCTGGTTTTATAGAGCATCAAGGAATCTTTCTTAAACACCAAAAAAACATAAATTTAGGAACAGGACTCACCTACTTATTTAACAAAGATATTCAAATTAATACTTCTGCTAGGTTTGTACAAGAGGGACGATCGAGAGGTTTTTATGGGTGTTTAGGAGTGTCTTATAGAATTGATAAACATGAAGATTCTTATATCGAATTGGATGAAAATGGTAAAAAAATTACAGATACTGCTGTTTCTAGATACAACAAAAAACAAAAAAACGGTTTTTTCTCTCGTATTTTTAAAATTTTCAAGAAAGATAAAAGAGTGAAAAGAAAGCGAAAAAGAAAGCGAAAAAGAAGCTAATTTAGGATTTAAAACTATGATTTTATTAAAAAAAGTTACTTCTAGAAAAGATATGAAAGCCTTTGTGCTCTTTCCATTTTCTTTGTACAAAAAAAATGATTTTTGGGTGCCTCCTATTGTAAAAGATGAAATTGATAATTTTGATCCAAAAAAAAATCCTGTTTTTAAAAATGCAGATGCACAATTCTTTGTAGCGATTAAAAACAATACAATTGTTGGAAGAATAATCGCAATCATCAATTGGTTTGAAGTTGAAAAACAACAGATTAAAAAAATGCGTTTTGGATGGTTTGATGTGATTGATGATCTTGAAGTAAGTAAGATACTATTAAACAAAGTAAAAGAAATTGGCCTCAAGAATAATCTAGACTATATTGAAGGTCCTGTAGGATTTAATAACCTTGATAAAACTGGAGTATTAATTGAAGGTTTTGATCATATAGGTACAATGATCACCTGGTATAACCACCCATATTACAAGGAACATTTAGAAAAATTAGGATTTGTAAAAGAGAAAGAATATTCAGAAAATAAGTTTAAATTTAAAAATGTAGATGCAACGTATTTTGATAGAATAAGTCGTGTTTTAAAAAAACGTTTTAAATTAAAAGCACTAGATTTCACAAGAACAAAAGACATACTCCCTTACGTTGATGAAATGTTTGAGGTTTTTGATAAAAGTTATTCGAAGCTATCAACTTTTGTTCCTATTTCAGATTCTCAGGTAGCTTTTTTTAAAAAAAAATACATCTCTTTTATCAATCCAGAATTCATAAAATTTGTAGTTGACGAAAATAATAAACTTATTGCTTTTGCTATTGTAATGCCTTCTTTTTCTGAAGCCTTGCAGAAAGCAAATGGCAAATTATTTCCATTTGGATTGTTTCATTTATTAAATGCAAGAAAGCATGCAAAAGATGTTACTTTCTATTTGATTGGAGTACATCCAGAATATCAAAATAAAGGTGTTCATGCCATTATTTTTGATCAATACACAAAAACTTTCGCTCCTTTAGGAATAGAAAATTGCATCAGAACTCCAGAGTTAGAAGAGAATGAAGCTATCAAAAAGTTGTGGGAAAAGTTTAGCCCAGTAACTCATAAAAGACGTAGAACTTATAAATTAGAAATCGATGCAACTATTTTATAATTCAGAAATTTCTATAGAAACAAAACAAATTACTTTTGATAAGATTGAAAGTAAACATATTGTCCGTGTATTGCGAAAAAAAGAAAATGATATTCTTAAAATAACGAATGGAAAAGGTTATTTATTTGATGTTAAAATTAGTTTTGCAAACGACAAAAAATGTCTCGCAGATATTGTTGCTGTCACAGAAAAAAAGAACCCTAGGAATTATTATCTACACATTGCAATTGCTCCTACTAAAAATAATGACCGAATGGAATGGTTTTTAGAAAAAGCAACTGAAATTGGTATTGATGAAATCACACCAATTATTTGTAAAAACTCTGAACGTAGGATTGTTAAATTAGAGCGTTTTGAAAAAATTATTCAATCCGCTATGAAACAATCTTTAAAATTCACGTTACCAAAACTCAATGAACCTAGAAAATTTAGTGATTTTATAAATCAAAATTTAGATGGAAAAATTTGCATAGCACATTGTGAAAAACAAGAAAAAAAATTATTAAAATCTGTTATCGATGCCTCTGAAAAAGTAACCGTTCTAATTGGTCCTGAGGGAGACTTTTCTTCTGATGAAATTAATAAAGCACTGATGAAAAAAATTATTCCTATCACTTTGGGAAAAAGTAGACTTCGCACAGAAACAGCTGCTTTAGTTGCTGTAAATAGTGTTTCTTTTATAAATGAGTAGCTTTTTTACTATCTTGCCTGTATTCTGATTCTAGGGACTACTACATGAAGCAAATCATATTTCTTTTTTTAACTTATATATCAGTATCTACTTACGCTCAAGACGTTGCAATCTTAAAATATAACGGTGGTGGCGATTGGTATGCAAACCCGACCGCAATTCCTAATTTAATAGCATTTACAAACCAAAATATTAAAACTAATATCTCTAAAAGCCCCAGAATAGTTTCTGTTGGAAGTGAGGATCTGTTTAGTTTTCCAATAGTCTTCATGACAGGTCATGGCAATATTTATCTTTCAGATGATGAAGCTAAAAACTTAAAAAATTATTTAATTTCAGGAGGATTTTTACATATTTCTGACAATTATGGATTGGATAAGTTTATTAGAAGAGAACTTAAGAAAGTATTTTCAAAATTAGAACTCATAGAAATACCTGTTAATCATCCTATTTACAATCAATCCTATAAATTTCCAAAGGGAATTCCGAAAATTCATGAACATGATAAAAAACAAGCAGAAGGTTTTGGATTGTTTCATAATGGAAGGCTAGTTGTTTTTTACGACCATGAAACAGATTTAAGTGACGGTTGGGAAGATGCAGAGATTCACAACAACCCTAAAAATGTTCGAGAAAAGGCATTACAAATGGGAGCAAATATTATAGAATATGCATTTAAAAATTAGTTCAGTTGTAAAAATTGATGATCT
This sequence comes from Polaribacter sp., assembly GCA_029245665.1. Classification (GTDB taxonomy): domain Bacteria; phylum Bacteroidota; class Bacteroidia; order Flavobacteriales; family Flavobacteriaceae; genus Polaribacter. Next base: position 15,638 of record JAQWOW010000198.1, read on the forward strand.
TAAAATAAACTTTGATGAAAGTGGTTTATGGGTTTTAAATAGTGCAATTTCTATTATTATGTTTGGTGTTGCTTTAGGGATCACTATCAATGATTTTAAAAGACTTTTTAAAAATCCTAAAATAGTTTTTGTTGGTGTATTATCTCAATTTTTAGTATTGCCAATTGCAACTTTTTTACTCGTCATACTCCTAAAACCACATCCGAGTTTAGCGTTAGGAATGATATTAATTGCTGCTTGTCCGGGTGGAAATGTTTCTAACTTTTTTAGTAAAATGGCTGGAGGTAATGCTGCACTGTCTGTAAGTTTAACCGCTTTTGCTACCTTAATTTGCATTGTCATGACTCCTTTTAATTTACAGTTTTGGGGAAGTTTATACGAACCAACAAATGAGATTATAAAAACAGTTTCTTTAAATTCTTATGATTTATTTAAATTAGTTACTTTAATTTTAGGAATCCCTTTAGTTCTTGGAATGGGAATCAAACATTATTATTCTACAATAGCAAAAAAAATAGAAAAAACTCTAAAACCTTTATCAATGCTGGTTTTTATTGCATTAATTCTCATTGCATTTTCTCAAAATTTAACTGTTTTTAAGAATTATATTCACCATGTTGCCATTTTGGTAATTGCACACAATATAATTGCTTTTATACTCGGTTTTTATACTGCTAAAAATTTCCGTTTAAATAAAAAAGATACCAAAACCATTGCTATTGAAACAGGGATTCAAAACGGAGGTTTAGGATTGTTATTAATATTTGGATTCTTCGATGGGTTAGGTGGAATGGCACTATTAGCAGCTTTTTGGGGAATTTGGGATGTTTTTTCTGGTATGATATTAGCGACTTACTGGGGAAGAAAAAAGAAAACATATTAGAAAAAATTTAATATATGATTCAAAAAATTTGGTTTTCACTTGTTTGTGGTTACATAAAATTTGGTTTATTTTTTTATAGCAAAAAAATTAGGGTAAAAGGGATTAAAAATATTCCTAAAAAAGGGGCGGTATTATTTGCTGTAAACCATCCTAATGGACTGGTAGATCCTTTATATGTTACCACTACAAATAGAAGACAAAATCATTTTTTAGTAAGGGCAGCCTCTTTCAAACATCCATTTGTAAAAAAAATATTAGAATCTCTATATCTGATGCCTATTTATAGAATTCGAGATGGAATTCAGCAATTAGCAAACAATCAAGAAATTTTTGAAAAGTGTTTTAACATTTTCAAAAAAGGTGAAACCTTGATGATTTTCCCGGAAGGAAGTCACGATAAAAAAAGAACTGTAAGACTATTAAGTAAAGGATTTACAAGAATAGTATTTGGGGCTTTAGAAAAATATAGAAACTTAGAGATTATGGTTATTCCGGTTGGTATCACCTATCAACATCCTTCGCATTTTCCTGCAAAAGTTTGTGTAAATTATGGGCAACCGATTGCAACAAGAAATATTTTTGAAGAAAATACTTCTGCTAAAGCTATCAATATATTGAAGGAGGCAGTTACAAAGCAATTAAAAGAATTGACTGTCCACATTCCTAATGATGAAAATTATGAGACTATTTTGCAACAGTTGAATGATGCTCAAGTTGATTTCACACATGTTGATAAAGTAAATAAAATGATTAAAAATGCTAGAATTCCAAGAAAAAAAATAGAAAAAAACAACTATTTAAAGCCTTTATTATATCTCATTTTATTGAACAATATCATTCCGTATTTAATTTGGAAAAAAGCGGCTAAAAGAATTGATGAAATTGAATTTATTGATACGTTCCGCTTTAGTTTAAATTTAGGATTGGTTGCTTTTTTTTTAGGCTTAAAGACTTGGTTAATTGCGACTTTTTACGGCCTTTTAGTTGGTTCTTTGTACCTAACAATTTCTGCTTTGATGATTCTTATTTATGCAAAATGTGCGCCCACAAATGCAAAAACACATAGAGAATTAATGTAACTTGACGAAAAGACTAGCCCTGATTGCAGCAAATGTGTGAGCTCTTTTGAGGAACGAAGAAAGCGAGTGCGAAAAGCAGGAAATAGCTTCTAATGAATAATAGCATCCTGAATTATCTGCTGAATTTCGGTTCTCATATCTGTCTTTATTAACCTGTCATTATTCATCGTTGGGTACACCCTGTTAGATAAAAAAACATAGACAATTTCACTTGCTGGATCTGCCCAAGTATAGGTGCCTGTAAAACCAGAATGACCAAAACTATCATCAGAAACACAACCACATGTAGCTTTCACATCCGGGTTTAATTGGGGTTTGTCAAAGCCCAAACCTCTTCTAACATTCTCCTCAGGAAAATAGCGTTTGTTAAACGTATTTATTGTTTCTTTTTTAAAAAACCGTTTGCCACCATAATACCCTTTTTGCAAATACATCTGCATCATCTTTGCAACATCGTTCGCATTGGCAAATAAACCTGCATGACCTCCTACACCCCCCAACATTGAGGCTCCCATATCATGCACATTTCCGTGTAATAATTGGTTCCTGTAATAGGTGTCTTTTTCAGTAGGAATTATTTCATTTTTTTTGAATTTTGATAAGGGTAAATAACTAGTTCTGTTGGCTCCTAAAGATTTATAAAATTCTTCATCCACTAGTTTATCTAATGATTTTTCGTATTTTTTTTCGAGTACTTCTTTAAATATATAATATCCTAAATCACTGTATTTATATTCAGAGGTTTCTATTTGGTCTGCTTCTTTAATTCTTTTGTAAATACTGTCTTTATAATTTTTAATTAAAAAAGTATTTTCGGCAACTTTCGTATCGAATTCATTTGATTTTACCGAACGATAAAATTGATTTAAATTGTTGCCTGTTATACTGTCTTGTGTTTCTTTGTAAAAGGGAATCCAAGACTTTAATCGACCAAAATGAGACAGTATTTCTTTAACAGTTAGAGTGTCTTTATTTGAGTTTTTAAAATAGGGTGAGATTTCCATTAGTGGACTATCTAAAGAAATTTCCTTGTCTTCTTGTGCCTTCATAATTAAGGGCAAAGAAGCTAAAATTTTAGTAAGTGACGCCAAATCATAAACATCACTATTTTTTACGAACTTTAATTTTTTACCTGTATGAAACCCGTAACTTTTAGAAAAAACAATCTTACCTTTTCTGGCGACTAACACTTGAAACCCCGGAGCCATTTTTTTGTCTAAAATAAGAGTTGCTATAGAATCTATTTTTGATAATTTTTTTGAAGATAGTTTTACTGCTTCCGGAATTGTATACTCAAATCTACTTAACCCTGAAGTGGTAAAACCATGACCCTCTATAAAATTATTTTTTATTGAAACTGGTAATTTACCTTTTGCTCCAAAAGCACCAAAAATTAGTTGAGCAGAGAGTTCTTGTGCTATTTTACTATTCTGATAAGAGACAATTATCCCTTCTATATTTGTAAATTTTTTAACTTGCAACAAACTATAGGGACTCGCAAAAACATCTAAAATAACATTTTTATCTCTTGCAATTTCTTGCAACCAAACAAGTTCTTTATTATTGAATTTATAGCTTTTCCAAGGATGTAAATTTGATTTATGAAAACCTATAATTACGAAGTTATAAGGTTTGATTTTTTTGATAATCCCTTCTAAATTTTTATCAGAAATCACGTCTACTTTGGTGTAATTTTGTAACATATCTACAAAGTGATTTCCAGAATCATCACCTAATTGAACATAAGCAATTTTTCTTTTCTCTAAATTTCTGATAGGAATATCAGCTTTAATATCTTTAATAACTGTCAACGAATTTTTCACCAATTCTCTGTGTAGTAAAATATCTTCTGTAGTATTTAATTGTTGTTGAATATTTTCTATTTCAAGGGGTTTATAATTGTGCAAACCAGCCCAATATTTTGCTTTTAATATTTTCCTGACAGAAATAGCGATTCTTTCTTCAGTTAAGGTTTTTAATTCAATCGCTTTTTTAATTAAATCAATTGTAGCTGGAACCTCTTGTGGTATTAATAATAAATCATTGCCCGCTAAAATAGCCGCCAAATTTATTTCTGCTGATGTTGCATAATTTGTCGCACCTTTCATATTTAGACCATCGGTAATGACCAAACCTAAAAAACCTAATTTTTGCTGTAATAGATTTGTCACAACATTTTTAGATAATGACGATGGCAATGCTGCATCGGGTTCTAAACTTGGTATGCTTAAATGAGCTGTCATTACAGATGCTATTCCTGCATCAAACACCTTCTTATAAGGATACAATTCTGTAGAATATAAACGTTGAATATCAAAATTAACAAGGGGAAGTGTTTCGTGAGAATCAGAGGCGGTATCTCCGTGTCCTGGAAAATGTTTTGCATTTGCTAGAACTCCCTGATTTTGCATTCCTTTGGTAAAAGCTACTGCTTTTTGAGTTACATTTTCTTTACTTTCACCAAAAGAGCGATTTCCAATAATTGGGTTTTCAGGATTTGTATTTATATCAACAACAGGAGCAAAATTTATATGTATACCTAACCTTTTACAGTGTTTCCCTATATGTTTACCAAGTTTTTCTATAAGAGAATCATTTCTTATGGCACCTAGAGCCATATTCCAAGGAAATCTATAAGTGTTTTTTAATCGCATGTCTAATCCCCACTCTCCATCAAAACCAATCAATAAAGGCAATTTAGATGCTGCTTGATATTTATTGTTCAACAATGCTTGTTTTTCTGGAGTTCCTTGCATAAAGATTAAATTACCAACATGATATTTTGTAACCATTTCTGTAATAAAATCTTCGTGTTTTTTATCAAGATTAGAATAGGCTTGTACCATAAACAACTGACCTATTTTTTGATCTAAGGTCATGCTTTTCATAATACTATCTACCCAAATATTTTGCGCAACAGCATCTTTTGTTCTAAGAGGATCTAGACTTTGAGCAGATAAATTTAAAAAAATACCGACAAAAAAGAGAATAAAAAACGTTTTCTTCATACTAACAAACACCAATTATTATACCAAAAAACGTTTGTGCCAACTATCTTTAGCAGGAATTTCCCAATTAGATTCAAAGTCTGATTTAGAGCTTACCATGTTATTAAAAACAATCGTTTCTGGTGTTACTCTGCCTTGTTTTACAAGTTGCTGAAAATTAATTAATTTTACTGAATAAATACGATTTTCATCTTTAAAAGTGACGTTCATTTTATTCATTAAATCTAAATTCAATTCATTTTCTAATTCTTTTACAAAACGAACGGAACTATCAATTGAGCATCCAGAAATAGTAGTAAAACTTTCATCTACTGCCAATGCTAAGAAATGATTGTATTTTATCGTAAAAGACCCCTTTAAACGATCTCCATGACGCGTCCATTGATTGATAAAATCTTGTGCTTTTATTGAAATATATTCAACTTCTTTTTTAGTAAATTCTCTGTTAGATTGATATATCCAAATACGAGAATTATTTGGTAAGGTATTGTAAGGTATATACATTATCTCAAATTAAATTTCTGTTGCAATGCCTCTAATTTTTCAGCATCAGACATTTTTGTTTTTGATACAGACATTCTTTCTTTAATTTCTCGCAGCACTTTTTTTGTATAGAGTGGGAAATCTGCATTCTGAATCCAACTATTGTAACCAGGATTTTCTTTTAAAACTTCTTCTACAATTCTTCCTTTGTATTTTCCGAATGAAAAAACTTCTTGATGTTCATCATTCATCAAAATAAAACCCGCAAAATCTGCTCTTGTACCGTGAGTAGAAAAGTTACTAAGAGCGTCTACAGAGTTTTCAATATCATTATATTTATCTAATTGTGCTAGCAAAATTTCATACGTTGCATTGGTGTCTGCTTCTGCACCGTGAGCACCTTCTAATTCTTTTCCACAGTAAAATTGATATCCAGCACTCAGTGTTCTTTGTTCTTTTTTGTGAAAAATCACTTGTACATCTATTGCTTTTCTATTCTTCATATCGAATTCAATTCCAACACGCATTAGTTCCTCTGCAAGTAGGGGAATATCAAATCTGTTCGAATTAAAACCAGCTAAGTCAGCATCTGATATCATTTCATTGACTTCTGAAGCGAGTTCTTTAAAAGTGGGTTCTGAGACTACTTTTTCATTGGTAATTCCATGAACATTTATCGATTCTTGTGGGATTTCCATTTCTGGGTTTACCAGCCAAGTTTTACTTTCTTTATTTCCATTTGGAAATACTTTTAGAATTGAAATTTCTACAATCTTATCAGTTACAATATTTACACCTGTAGTTTCTAGATCGAAAAAAACAATGGGTCTTGTTAAATTTAGTTTCATATATATTTTTGAGTTCTCGGATAAACTCATGAGAACAAAATTATCATTTGAGCTTTGAAGAAAACTATTTATTATTCAGTTAATTTTTAATGTATGCATATTTTTGGATTTATAATTATTACCCTACAATCTTTACTAAAAGAAACCTAAAAAGGTATGATTCTATAAAAAACACAAACCAAAGAGTCTTTTTCTTTTTAATTATATTAATCTCAAATATTTATTAAAGATAGATAAAATAGTGATTTCCTAAATAATTTTAAAGGTATTTTCTGTCAATTGTTTTTAAAAAGAACTCATTTTCTAAAATCAGAAAAATAAATTATGTGGGTCTTAATTTGAGTATACACTTTTAATTTGGCTATTTTTGTACTATGGTAAAAGAAATTCAGCTAAGAATAAATTTAGTAGAAGAACTCAAAGAAGATATTCTATTACAAAAAGCATCTAAGCAATTAGGCGTTGATAAAAATGAAATTTCTGCTGTAAAAGTATTGCGTAAATCGATTGATGCGCGTAAAAAAGACATTCTCTTTAATTATAAAGTTGCTGTTTATATCGATGAGAAACCTCCGGGAAATTCTGATTACGTTTTTGATTATAAAGATGTTTCTAATGCAAAAGAAATTCATATTATTGGTTTTGGACCAGCTGGAATGTACGCTGCATTACGCTGTATAGAATTGGGTTACAAACCAATTGTTTTGGAACGAGGTAAAAATGTACAAAATAGAAGACGTGATATAAAAGCAATCAATCAAGATCATATTGTAAATAACAACTCTAATTATTGTTTTGGTGAAGGGGGTGCCGGAACTTATTCTGACGGAAAACTGTATACCCGTTCTTTAAAACGAGGGGATGTTAGACGTATTTTTCAAAATTTAGTATTCCATGGTGCCACTGAACAAATTTTAATAGATGCACATCCGCATATTGGAACCAACAAGCTTCCAAAAATCATAGAGAATATTCGTGAAAATATTTTAAAATTTGGTGGTGAAATTCATTTTGAAACTCGTGTCACAGATTTTGTCTTAAAAAATCAAAAAATACAAGCTATTCAGCTTGAAAATGGAAATGAAATAGCTGTTAATTCGGTCATATTAGCAACCGGACATTCTGCAAGAGATATTTATGAATTAATGCATAAAAAAAACATTGCACTAAAAGCAAAATCTTTTGCAATGGGAGTTCGTGTTGAGCATCCTCAAGAAATTATCGACCAAATTCAATATCATTGTTCGGGGGAAAGAGACGAATTATTACCTGCTGCCGCTTATCGTTTAGTTCATCAAGTTAAAAACAGAGGTGTTTATTCTTTTTGTATGTGTCCTGGTGGTTTCATCGTTCCTGCTGCTACTAGAAACGGCGAAGTTGTTGTAAACGGAATGTCTCCTTCAAAAAGAAATAACAAGTTTGCAAATTCCGGGATAGTTGTTGAATTAGATATTGATAAAGATTTTAATAAATACGAAGAATTTGGTGCTTTAAAAGGTTTAGAGTTTCAAAAAGATCTAGAAAAAATTGCCTTTTTTGCAGGTGGAAGATCACAAACTGCTCCTGCCCAGAGATTGGTTGATTTTGTAGACGGAAAGTTGTCGACAGAATTAAATGAAACTTCTTATCAGCCAGGTTTAAAATCTGCGCCTATGCATTCACTTTTACCAAAAATTATTGGGAGTAGATTGCGAAAAGGCTTTGTTGGTTTTGGTCAAAAAATGCACGGATATTATACAAATGAAGCAAATATTGTTGGTGTAGAATCTAGAACTTCATCGCCAGTAAATATTCCTAGAACAGCCAATTTAGAACACACACAAATAGAAGGCTTATTTCCTTGTGGAGAAGGTGGTGGTTATGCTGGTGGAATTATTTCTGCTGCAATGGATGGAGAACGTTGTGCAGAAGCTGCAATTGCAAAACTATAATACTACTCACAAAAAAGGACAGAGCTCTTTTGAAGTTTCTTATTTAATTTTAGAATTACTTTTGAAAAAAAGTTTCTTCATGTATAGCACCTAAAAGCTAAAAAGTTCTAGATATATTAAATCCGAAATGAATATCGCCTCCAAAAAAATTGCCAGTAGATTCAGTAATAAAACTTTTTTCAATCATGGTAATAGCATTCGATAGAATGAGTTGAAAAACATGTCCACCTGTTTCTATATCTATCCCAAATGCCAATGAATTTCTTGCATCAATAGATTTAGATTCGTTGAAAGTAACATAATATTCACTGTTAAATGAAACTCTTTTGCTTAATTTCATTCTTGTTCCAAAACCCAATGCAAAAATATCATGAGGGTCTGCGTTTATTCTAACCGAATTTCTATGCACATAGGTAGGTGTTATTTGATATGAAAAAGAAGGACTCACTTTTCTAGCAATTAATACCTGCCCTACATAAAACAAACTTTCAGCAAAAGTTCTTTTATCTGATGGATCATAATCTTTTAAAGTTTTTACGGCTACACTTCCAAAAAGAGAAACTGCAAAAGGAAAAGAGTTTTCGCCATTTTTTTGTTTAAGTAAACTATATTTTAAAAAACTATCATAGGTTTTTTCGAAACTACTTCTTCCAAGACCAATTGTTAAATTATCATTAAAGCCGTATTCTAAAGCGAAACGAATATTAGATTGATCCAGTCCAAAAAGTTCATCAAAACCCAGATTTACACGACCAAACCTATGAGAAATAATAAATTCTAATTCTTTGTCTTTTCTATTTTCAATAGAATGTCCGTTTAAAATTCGTGTTCCCTTAAAAGTAGCTGTAACTATATTTTCTGTTTTTGGGGTTTCATTATCTAGAATATCTAATAAATCTTGTCCAAAAAATTGACTATTGATACTAATTATAAAAATGATTAATATAATTTTTTTCATCTTCTATTTCTTGTATGGTTTGTGATTGAATTCAAAAGAAACTTTAATTTCTTTGGAAATTTTTTTTGCAACTACATTCGGTATTTTGATATTATAATCAGATAACAATAAATTAAATTCTCCTTTAACAAATATTGTATTTTCTGATCTTGTAAAACTTGCAGGTATTATAATTTCTTTGCGTTTACCATGAATCATAATCAAACCCCTCACCTCTAATTTGGTTTCTAAGTCTTTTAACGTTTCGAAATTTAAAATCTCTCCTTTAAAAGTTGCTTTAGGAAATAAATCTGACTCTACATAATTCTCATTAAAATGCTCTTGCATTAGGGCCTTTTTAAACATGAATGACTTCATTAAAATAGAAATCGCCATTTTGCCATTGGATGCATCAATTATACTTAGTACTTGGTTATTATCTGCTTTTATATCTGCCATTATTGTGGAAGAAAAAAAAGTTATAGCTCCGTTTTTTGTTAGAAATCGTTCCTGAGAATTAGAAACATTTACAAATAAAAAGCACATTAAAATAGTATGAATTATTTTCATATTTTTTTAGTAAGTTATTTCACAATTTACAAGAATTACATCCAATAAAAAACCCGTACAAATTCCTTTTAATGTAATTGTTTGTTCTTCTTTTAAGGAGTTCATTTTTCGTGTAGCTTTGTCTGACAAGTGGCACAAAACACTACCAAAATCATGATTGGTTTTTAATGTAATAATTCCTTTCTGTTTTACTACTTTTAGTTCAGAAATTACACCAGAAATTTTGATAATTTTATCTAAGTAGCTTTTATTGGCTTTCATTTCATCTGAGGAAAAATCATCAATGATTTTGTCTGCAGTTATAATTATATCAGATTTTACATCTGAGACATTCACATGAGGCTTGTTGTAAATTTTATAGACAACAAAAAGACTTACAATTCCAAAACCTAAAATTATAGTAATTATTTTCTTGTTATTCATTGTCTTTGTTTTAATTATTTAGAGCTCCACTATCAACCCAACAAACAATTGCATCTATTTCATCTTGGGTTAAAGAACCTTGTTTTGGCATCTCCCTACTTACAACTTCTGATTTCACACTTCCTGCATGTAATTGAAGTAAGCTATGAGTAGTTAACTCTGGTAAAGTACCTCCACTTCCATGACATTGAATGCAATTTGCATCTATAATTGGTTTTACAGTAGTAGCAAAAGTAATGTCTGCACAAGCATTTGGTTCTAATTCTGTCATATCTTCTTCAACATTCGTCAAACAAGATGTAAAAAAAACAAGTAAAAAAAATAATGTAACTTCTCTTCCAATTTTAAAGTAACTATTCACATTCATTAATTTTAGATTATCCTTTGCAAAATAACCAATAAAAAAGACTTTATACTTAATAACCTAAAATAAAAACCGACACATAAATTCAATTTTCAAATAAATAGTGTTAAAAAGGAACGATCATAGGGTGTTTATCTGAATAAAAAAAAGAAAACCGGATTAAAAAAAAATCCGGTTGTAATAATATAACATTGCTACTTATGGGTGATTATAATCCACTTATAAAATTACCATAAGGGTCTTTAAATTGGGTACCTTCTTCGAATCTAAATTTACTTAACTTTTTAAATTCTACTAATGCCCAAAGAACAAACTCTTTTACAAAATAGGCATCAGCCATATTCATATTGGGTTGAAATTCTTTTAAAAAATGATCTAGGGGAGTTACTTTATCTAACTCATTTTTATATTGCAACTCTGTATATTCATCCAATAATTCAAAATCTTCATTTGCATTAAAAAACCAGGAAACAATTTCATCATAAGGTGTTTCTGCATCTTGCTTTTCTAACTTTTTTATTTCTGGAAAATAACTTGGAAATAATGTTTTGATGGCATTTTTAATCAAGTTTTCAGCTACAACCTGAGCTCCCTCTTGTTCTCCTTCGTAAACCAATTCTACTTTCCCTGTAATTGCAGGAATTATGCCATCAAAATCACTTAAACGAATCATTGTTGTTTGATCACCAGAAATTAAAGCTCTTCTTTCTGCCGTACTTAATAAGTTTTCGAAAGCAGTAATACTTAAACGGGCACTTACCCCACTTTTTGCATCTATATATTCACTCTCTCTAGCTTCAAAAACAATTTGCTCTAACAGATCTTTTGCTAATTCTGGAACTTGAATAAATTCCTTTTGAGAAATTGTTTTAGTAGCTTCTTGTTGGGTAATTGATTTTGCCGTTTCAATATCTTCTGGATAATGAGTTAAAATTTGTGAACCAATTCTATCTTTTAGAGGAGTTACAATACTTCCTCTGTTTGTGTAATCTTCCGGATTTGCAGTAAATAAAAATTGCATATCTAAAGGCAAACGCAACTTAAAGCCTCTAATTTGAATATCGCCTTCTTGTAAGATATTAAACAATGCTACTTGAATTCTTGCTTGCAAGTCAGGTAATTCATTAATGACAAAAATACATCTATTTGCTCTTGGAATCATTCCATAATGAAGCACTCTGTCATCTGCATAACTTAATTTAAGATTGGCGGCTTTAATCGGATCTACGTCACCTATAATATCTGCAACAGTAACATCTGGAGTTGCTAATTTTTCAGCAAATCGTTCTTCTCTATGCAACCAAAAAATAGGTGTTTCATCACCTTTTTCTTTGATGGTTTCTATCGCAAATCTTGAAATCGGAGCTAATGGATCATCATTTATTTCAGACCCTTCAACTACAGGAATATAGGCATCCAATAAATTTAACATCAATCTTGCTAAACGTGTTTTTGCTTGCCCTCTTAAACCTAATAAATTAATATTATGCTTGCTTAAAATGGCTCTTTCTAATTCTGGAATCACAGTGTTCTCATACCCATGTACCCCTTTAAAAACAGTTTCTTTACTCAGTATTTTACTAATAAGATTTTCTCTCAACTCATCTTTAATAGATTTAGATTTATATCCTGTTTTTTTTAACGCTCCTAATGTTTTTATATTTTCTATTCTCATTTATCCTTTAATTCGTTTTTTTCTATTTGTTTCATAATCTTCAAAAATCATT
>JAQWOW010000207.1 GCA_029245665.1 Polaribacter sp.
GTCTATTTAAAACTAAAATATATTTTTATTTCATTTTAAAATCTTCCATAAATTTCGTTGTATAGTTTCCTGCAACGTAATCGGGATGATCCATTAGTTGTCTATGAAATGGTATTGTTGTTTTTATACCTTCAATTACAAACTCATCTAAAGCCCGTTTCATTTTATTAATTGCCTCTTCCCTAGATTGAGCAGTTGTAATTAACTTCGCAATCATAGAATCGTAATTTGGTGGAATCATATAACCGGCATACACATGGGTATCAATTCGAATACCATGACCTCCTGGAGCATGAAACGTTGTTATTTTCCCTGGAGCTGGTCTAAAATTATTATTAGGATCTTCTGCGTTAATTCTACATTCTATAGAGTGCATTTTCGGAAGGTAATTTTTACCAGAAATTGGCACACCCGCTGCAACTAGAATTTGTTCTCTAATCAAATCATAATTAACAACTTCTTCTGTAATTGGGTGTTCTACTTGAATTCGAGTATTCATTTCCATAAAGTAGAAATTTCTATGCTTGTCTACCAAAAACTCAACAGTTCCTGCTCCTTCATATTTAATATATTCAGAAGCCTTTACAGCTGCATCTCCCATTCTTTTCCTCAAATCATCAGTCATAAAAGGGGAGGGTGTTTCTTCAGTTAACTTTTGGTGACGGCGCTGAACAGAACAATCTCTTTCTGATAGGTGACATGCTTTCCCAAAAGAATCTCCAACAATTTGAATTTCAATATGTCTTGGCTCTTCAATAAGCTTCTCCATGTACATATCATCATTTCCAAAGGCTGCTTTAGACTCTTGTCGTGCAGAATCCCATGCTTCTTTTAAATCTTCTTTTTTCCAGACAGCACGCATTCCTTTTCCTCCACCTCCTGCAGATGCTTTTAACATTACAGGATACCCAGTTTCTTTGGCAACTTTTTTACAATTTTCGAAATCTACAATAACACCTTCGCTTCCAGGAACACATGGCACACCCGCAGCAATCATGGTCGATTTTGCATTTGCCTTGTCTCCCATTTGATCTATCATTTCTCCGGTAGCTCCAATAAACTTAATGTGATGCTCTTCACATAATCTAGAAAACTTAGCATTTTCTGACAAAAAACCGTACCCTGGATGAATTGCATCTGCATTTGTAATTTCTGCAGCTGAAATTATATTTGACATTTTTAAGTAGGATTCGGAACTAGGAGCTGGTCCAATACAAACTGCTTCATCTGCAAATCTAACGTGCAAACTCTCAGCATCTGCAGTAGAATATACTGCAACAGTTTTAATACCCATTTCTTTACAGGTTCTGATAACACGAAGTGCTATTTCTCCTCTGTTGGCAATTAATATTTTTTTAAACATCTTTATTAAATTCGTTATTTAGATAATTAATAGATTTTGGAAATCTAATTCTGAACATCTAATTAGACTAAGATGGGTCTACTAAAAATAAAGGCTGATCAAATTCTACAGGTGAAGAATCATCTACTAAAATTTTTACTATTTTTCCTGAAATTTCAGATTCAATCTCGTTAAATAGTTTCATTGCCTCAATAACACAAACAATATCTCCGACAGATACCTCTGAACCTACTTCAACAAAATTAGGTTTGTCTGGGGAAGGTTTTCTGTAAAATGTTCCAATTATTGGAGATTTCACTGTGATGTATTTAGCATCGTCACTCTCAACTTGAACAGGAGCAGCTACTTCAGAAGAAGCTACTTGTGGAGCTGCAGGAGCTGTAACCTGAGGCATTCCTGCCATTGGCGCTGCTTGTAAAATTGTCGTTTCTGTTTTACCAGCACCCGTTCTAATTGTAATCTTCACATCTTGCATTTCTAACTTTACCTCGCTTGCACCAGATTTAGCTACAAATTTTATAAGATTTTGAATTTCTTTAATATCCATACTTCTTATTATTTAGTTGTTGTATTTATGAATTATATGCCCATTTCACGAAAGCAGCTCCCCATGTGAAGCCACCACCAAATGCAGCAAAAATTAAATTATCTCCTTTTTTTAATTGACGCTCATAATCCGCTAATAAAAGCGGTATGGTTGCGGATGTTGTATTTCCATACCTGTGTATATTCATCATTACTTTTTCTGAGGTAACTCCTACTCTGTTTGCAGTTGCTTCAATAATTCTTTTGTTAGCCTGATGCGCTGCCAACCATTGAATATCTTCTTCTTTAAGATGATTTCTGGTTAACATTTTTTCAGCAACGTCTGCCATATTAGAAACTGCATATTTGAAAACAGTTTTTCCTTCTTGGTATATGAAATGTTTATTTTCTTTAATCGTTTGAGTTGTTGCTGGCATAATTGAGCCTCCTGCTTCTATTCTTAGAAAATCTCGCCCAATTCCATCACTCCTTAAATACTCATCTTGCAGGCCTAAACCTTCATTGTTTGGTTCAAATAAGGCAGCACCTGCTCCATCACCAAAAATAATACAAGTAGCTCTATCTTTGTAATCTACTATTGAAGACATTTTATCTGCCCCTATTAATAATACTTTAGTATACCTCCCAGATTCAATATAGCTTGCAGCATTAGACATTCCATATAAAAAACTAGAACAGGCTGCTTGAAGGTCATAGCCAAAAGCATTGGTTGCTCCAATTTCTGACGCTACATAAGATGCTGTTGATGCCACTGGTAAATCTGGTGTGGCAGTTGCTACAATTACGAGATCTATTTCGGCTGGATTGGTTTTTGATTTTTGTAATAAATCTTCTGCGGCTTTTATTGCCATGAACGAAGTACCCAAACCTTCTCCTTTTAAAATTCTTCTCTCTTTAATACCGGTTCTACTGGTAATCCACTCGTCATTTGTTTCTACCATAGTTTCTAACTCTTTGTTTGTTAGAACATATTCAGGAACATATTTCCCAACTGCTGAAATTGCTGCAGTAATTTTAGTCATAATTATAGATATTTTCTATATTGTTACAAGCTTCAAAAGTAGTGAAATTAATTTCACTTTTTCAGGTAAAAATCATCAAAAAATAGATTTTTTAGCTGTAAAACGCAAAAAAACCCTCAATT
>JAQWOW010000219.1 GCA_029245665.1 Polaribacter sp.
TTTTTGACCAATAGCAATTGCTAAGTACCAAATACCAAACATAAAACCAATCATTCTTCCAGGAACGAGTTTGCTTAAATAAGACAAACCCACAGGGGAGATACACAATTCTCCCATGGTATGAAATAGGTATGCAAAAATTAAAAAGAACATACTCACAGAAGCTGTTTTTGCCCCTTGGTCAATTCCTGTTGTTCCAAGAACCAATACTCCAAACCCCAAACCTAAAAGGATGAGGCCTAATCCATATTTCATGGCAGCACTCGGATTTGATTTGCTTTCCCACCATTTGGAAAATAAGGGGGCAAGCGTAATGATAAAGAATGAATTTAAAATACCAAACCAAGAGGCTCCAACCTCTGTTGCGTCTTTGCTAAATTCTCTATTTATTTTCCAAATTACTATTCCCCAAAGTGTTATAAATGCGATTGCTAAAATGATATTAGAGTAGGGTATTTTAGCATATGTTTTCTGAAATAATAAGTATAAAACCCATGTAATAATTGCCAAAGGCCCTACGGTTAAAATTAAATCAATTACTTTAAATATCATTGCAGAGGAACCAGACAATGCTCTACCAGTGTAGTCTCTTGCAAAGATAGTCATAGAACCCAGTGATTGTTCGAAAGCAGCAAAGAAAAAGACCGTAAAAATTCCAAAGATAGAAACAGCAATAATCTTGTCTCTAACAATTTTTGTATATCTTGATATTCTAGTAATAATTAAATATAAGAAGAATATCAACGCTGAAATTATTGTGATGGTTGCGCCATCATAACCTCCAATCTTGAAATCTAAAATATTGATATTGCCAATTTTAGACATTGGATCATTAAACAAATACAAAATTCCTCCTAAAGCAGAAAGCATTATCAATATTTTGTCTAGACTTGTAAATGGATTTAGTTGTTCTTTAGATGGTTCAATTGTATTACTGATTTGTGATTGCTTTGGGTCATTCTTTTTGGAAGGTTTCTCTCCAATGCTTCCAAATAAATCTTTCGCAAGCCAAAATTGTAACATCCCTAAAAACATAAAAATTCCTGCAAGGCCAAATCCCCATGACCATCCAATGTTTTCGGCTAAATAGCCACAAAGCATCATTCCAAAAAAAGCTCCAGCGTTTACTCCCATATAAAAGATAGTATACGCTCCATCTTTTTTAGATTCTTTTCCCTTGTACATTTCAGAAATCATAGAAGTAATATTTGGCTTAAAAAAACCAGTACCAATCACTAACAAAGCTAACCCTAGATATAAAGTAAATTGAGTTTCAAACACCATAGCAGCATGTCCTAACATCATAATAAAACAACCAATTACTACAGCCCATTTATACCCTGTGATTTTATCAGCAACCCATCCACCAACGATTGGTGTTAAGTATAAAAGCGACGCATAGGTTCCAATTAAAGACAAGGCGTGTTCTCTTGGCCATTCCCATCCTGGGTTATTGCCAATTAGTGGAGCCGTTAAAAATAATACGAGAAGAATACGCATTCCGTAAAATGAAAAACGCTCCCACATTTCAGTAAAAAATAGTACAAACAATCCGGCAGGATGGCCGATTACTTTGTCTTTAAATAAATTTTCTATGTCAGTATTCATATAGTAATATTTTAAGTAATGCAATTAAAATAGAAAACCTCATAGTATTGAATTTATGAGGTTTTAAAATATGTTTTTATTTTAGTTGTCGGCTAGTTCGAAACCTTTTGTGTTGTCATGAACTATTTGCTCATTGTCTTCTGCACCGTGCGTTAATCTTTCTAATCTCTCACGGAATAACATCACCAAAAGTCCGAAAATAACGCAGAAAGTAGCAATTCCGGTAAAAATTACATACTCACCAAGATTTTCAGAAGCTTCACCTAACCAACCTGCTAGTTTATTTCCAAAGCCTGTCATTGCAAAATAAACCCCCATCATCAAAGAGGCATATTTTACAGGAGCTAATTTTGTAATGTAAGACAAAGCAACTGGAGAAATACATAGCTCACCAACTGTGTGAAATAAATAGGCTAAAACTAACCAATACATTGCAGAAGCTCCATTAGTTTCATATTGTGCTGCTGCAGCCGTCATAAAAAAGAATCCTGTTCCCATGATAATTAGACCTAATATCATTTTAAATAAGGAGGTAGAAATTTTCCCCTTTAACTTTCTATTCGCCCAAAAACCTGCTACCGTCGTTCCTAAAAATATAATAAACATGGCATTTAAAGATTGAAACCAAGATGCTGGAACTTCATTTCCAATAAGTGGTAGAGAAAATGATAAAATTCTATCAGTTTTTCCCGATGCATAAAGATTCATTAAACCACCAGCTTGCTCAAATGCCCCCCAAAATATGATCACCAATAGGAAAGAAATTAATAAAACAACTACTCGATCCTTTTCTATTTTAGTTAGAGGCTTATTCATAGCTTCTTTTTCGGTCTTATTCTCAGAATCTCCAAGAAAGTTACCAACGCTTTTTAAGTATTTTTGGCCAAAAAGATATTGAATTAAACCTGCTGCCATTCCTATTCCTGCTAACCCAAAACCATAATGCCAGCCATAAACTTCTCCAACGGTACCAACGATTAAACTAGATAGAAATGCACCTACATTAATTCCGATATAAAAAATTGTAAAACCTTTGTCTCTTCTGATATCTCCTTGTTTGTATAAGCCACCAACCATTGTAGAAATATTTGGTTTTAACAAGCCTACACCGGCAATAATTAGACCTAAACCAGAATAAAATGCCCACATTTCTTCAATAGCT
Organism: Polaribacter sp.; assembly: GCA_029245665.1. Lineage (GTDB taxonomy): Bacteria > Bacteroidota > Bacteroidia > Flavobacteriales > Flavobacteriaceae > Polaribacter. The sequence continues at coordinate 2,771 of JAQWOW010000219.1, forward strand.
AAAATACTATGCCCAGCAACTAAAAGTATTCCACCATAGAGGACAGATTTTTTTTGCCCAAGAAATTTATCTGCGATCCAACCACCGGGAATAGAAGCAACATACACAAGCATGGTATACCATCCATATAAAGACAAGGCTTCACCGTTGGTCCAACCCAAACCTGAGTTTTCACTTTGAGTTTGCGCTACTAGGTACAAAACTAATATTGCTCGCATTCCATAATAGGAAAAACGTTCCCACATTTCTGTGAAAAACAATACATATAGGCCTACCGGATGTCCAAATAACTCTTTTTGATGCGGTAATTTAACAGTGCTACTCATAATTTGTATTTTTATTTCTATTTAATTTGTTTGTTCAGTGTTTTTATAAAAATTTGTTATTTTTATTTTTCAATTTAGAAGAGTATCATCTAAATAAAAACAAGGATGTATGATAAACTCTGCCAAGTTTACGTAAAAATCAGCAAAAAATATCTTAAAAAAGTAGAAATCTTCAATATACTTTACTGTTCTTGTAGATTGACTTATCTTTGTGTCTGATAGATTTATACCCAAATAAATGCGTAAAATTATTTCAGGATTTTCTAAATTAAGTAAGGACGAAAAAATAAGTTGGTTGGCTGAAAACTATTTTCAGAATCAATCTGAAACTGTAAAAATTATTACCCAGTATTGGAATACTGATGCTGCTTTACAACAATTACATGACGATTTTATAGAAAATACAATTTCTAATTTTTACATGCCTTTTGGTATTGCACCCAATTTCATCATTAACGGTGAACCCGTTGTAATTCCGATGGTTATTGAAGAGAGTTCTGTAGTGGCTGCTGCGTCTTTAGTCTCTAAATTTTGGAGTACAAGAGGTGGCTTTAAAACGAAAGTTATTGGAACAACAAAAATTGGGCACGTCCATTTTATGTATGCTGGTGATGCAGCTGAACTTGAAGATTATTTCACTAAAAATAAAACAGAATTATTTGCATCAACAGCTACCATTACTAAAAATATGGAAAAACGTGGTGGTGGAATTTTAAACATTCAGTTGGTTGACAAAACGGATACATTACCGAACTATTTCCAATTAGAGGTTACATTTGAAACGAAAGATTCGATGGGTGCGAATTTTATAAATTCTTGTTTAGAAGCCATTGCAAAGCGGTTTGAAAAAGAGGACATAGAAATCGTTATGAGTATTCTATCCAATCATGTTCCTGAATGTTTGGTAAGCGCTGAAGTCAGTTGTAAGATTGAAGAATTGGGAGGAGAGGACCCACATAAATTTGCAGAAAAATTTTATCAAGCAGT
>JAQWOW010000268.1 GCA_029245665.1 Polaribacter sp.
AATGTTAGATACTTTTGAAGGGAATGCAGATGGTTGTTATTTATACTCACGTCATTCTACACCGAGTAATTTATGTTTAGGCGAAGCCTTAGCAGCAATGGAAGGTACAGAAACAGCCAATGTTGCTGCTTCTGGAATGGGAGCCATTGCTCCTGTTTTGCTGCAATTAGTCGGAGCAGGTGAGCATATCGTTTCTAGCAGAACTATCTATGGGGGGACCTATGCATTCTTAAAAAACTTCACACCAAGACTAGGAATAGAAACCACTTTTGTAGACATTACAAAATTAGAAATTGTAGAAGCGGCTATCACTAAAAAAACCAAAGTATTGTTTTGTGAGTCTGTTAGTAATCCTTTGTTAGAAGTTGCAGATATTAAAGCGTTATCTGCATTGGCGAAGAAATATAATTTAAAATTAGTAGTTGATAATACCTTTTCTCCATTGTCAATTTCTCCTGCAAAATTAGGTGCAGATATAGTGTGTCATAGTTTAACGAAATTTATAAACGGTTCTTCGGATGCTGTTGGTGGAGTAGTATGTGGTACACAAGAACTCATCAACGACTTACGAAATGTAAATAACGGTGCAAGTATGTTATTGGGGTCTACAATGGATAGTGTAAGAGCGTCCTCTATCCTAAAAAATATGAGAACTTTACCTATTAGAATGAAGCAACATAGTTATAATGCTGCTTTTTTAGCTGCTAAATTTGAAGCTGATGGATTGAAAACAGTCTATCCGGGTTTAAAATCTCATCCATCTCACCAACTTTTTAAAAGTATGATGAATGTAGCATATGGATTTGGTGGTATTTTAACAGTTGATGCGGGTTCTTTAGAAAAAGCAAATGCATTAATGGAATTAATGCAACAGAAAAACATTGGATATTTAGCCGTTAGTTTAGGGTTCTATAAAACACTTTTTAGTGCACCAGGAACTTCCACCTCTTCAGAAATTTCAGAGGAAGAACAAAAGGAAATGGGGTTAACAGAGGGATTGATTCGTTTTTCAATTGGTTTAGATAACGATATTGAAAGAACATATAAAAGGATGAAATCTTGTATGAGGGAAGTAGACATAGTATGATTTAAACTCTTTAAGAAATCTAGAAATTACCTTGCGGGTTTTACAAATTCAGAGATATATCATATACCCTTTAAGCGGTTCATGAAAAAAATAAAATCTTCCTTCGTGGGTACTTTTCCGTCAAAAGGTACAATGTCCCAATTTAAACTTTCTCGAAAAAGCGTAAAATTAAAAACAGAAGTAGTTGCATCTTCTGGGTTTAACATTGGATAACGCAAATCTACATACTTATAAGTGCCCGTTTTTTCATCTTTTGATAGGTTAAAGTAATTGTTGCTAAACCATGTCAATTTTTTTAGATTTCCTGAATTCATATCAATTAGATCATGCTGCTTTTCAATAGTGATAATTTTTTCAGAAATTGAACTCCTGTCGAACAAAGAATAAAAAGTAAAATGGTAATTCTTTTTAGTTTCAGCCACAGCATACCACAAAATAGTATTAAAAATAGTAGGTTGTGCAGAAAATCGATGGTATGATATGTCCGCTTTTTTAAATGATTTTTTAAACACAGCGTCCATATAAAATTTATTTCCAACTGTAAAAAACAAATAGGCAGAACTGATATAGATCCCTGCTTTTAACCACAACGTTCTTTTTTGTTTAGTTCTATGATAAAACATCATTGTAATTAAACAGATTAAAAAAGGAATAGTATACAAAGGATCTACAACAGAAATGGTGTTAAATGCTACTCTATATTCTGAAAAAGGGGCAAATAGTTGTGTTCCATAAGGAGTGAAACAATCTAAAAGAGGGTGGGTAAAAATTGACAAAAAGAAAAGGTAAATCCAATTTCTAAGAGTTGTTGTACCCTTCCTTTTATTGGAGTTGTAGAGTTTGTAGGCAATCCATCCAAAGACAAAACAAGCTAGAACAGCAAAAAAAATAGAATGCATAAATCCACGATGAAAAGCCATCGCTTGTATTTCATTGGGATACAAAAAACGACCAACAAAGACATCTAAATCTGGAATTGTACCTCCAATTGCACCAAATAGTAAAGCCTTATTTCCAATTTTTTTACCAAGTACAATTTCTCCACAAGCTGCACCTAAAACAATCTGAGTCAATGAATCCA
>JAQWOW010000283.1 GCA_029245665.1 Polaribacter sp.
TAAGGTTTGCTCAATACACCAATCAAATTCTTCTTCATTCATACCCTTCCAAGCATAAACAGGTGTACCCGTTGCAGCTATTGCCGCTGCAGCCTGATCTTGAGTAGAGAATATATTACAAGAACTCCAAGTAACTTCTGCACCTAATACTTGTAGGGTTTCTATTAAAACTGCTGTTTGAATCGTCATGTGCAAACATCCGGCGATTCGTGCCCCTTTTAGAGGTTGGGTATCTCCATACTCTTCTCTTAAACTCATTAATCCTGGCATTTCTGCTTCTGCCAAATTAATTTCTTTTCTTCCCCAATCAGCTAAAGAAATATCCTTAACTTTATATGGAACGTATGCTGTAGTTGCACTCATATTTATGTATATTTATATTCTATTTTTAGAGGTGCAAAGTTACGACATAGAATTTAAAAAATATGGCTCTTTACAAAACATTAACGGTTCACAAAAAAACTAAAGTGCTGATTTGGAAGCTTGAAGAATCTGTTCTAGATTTAAAAAAAGGGATTCTACTATCTGATACTAGTTTAGCGCGCTTAGAATCAATGAAATCTGAATTGCATCAAAAAGGATTTTTAAGCATTCGCCAATTGTTAAAAGTGGCTGGCTATACAGATTTTGATGTGGTTTATGACAACTATGGAAAACCGCACTTAAAAGACGGGAAATTTATATCCATATCGCATTCATTCACTTTTACAGCGATTGTTCTTTCTGAAGACGCCCCTGTTGGAATTGATATTGAAAAACAGCGTGAAAAGATTTTGAAAATAGCCCATAAATTTACACCCTTTGAAGAATACAAAACTATTGCCAATGTAGATGCATTAATTCGAAAGTTAACAATTGTTTGGGGAGCAAAAGAAAGTTTATATAAAATCTATGGAAAGAAAAAGCTCTTATTCCTACATCATATTTATATTGAAGACTTTAAATTTAATGATAAAAAAACAAAGGGAGAAATTCGATACAATGGAGCCATTTTATCTTATGATATCGAGTTTTTTGAGTTTGAAGAATATACCTGTGTGGTTGCTTATTAAAAAAATTCTATAATAATAGATGCAGGTATTGTTAAGTTGCATTGCTATGATGCCCTCATAATCACTTAAATTAGCAATTGTGAATATCTATCAAAATATCTTATCCGCAAAAAAAGAAAGCAAAAAACTAGTAGCAGTTTTAATTGATCCTGAGAAAATGGATCTAAAAAATATAACTCGTTTTTTAAAAAAAGTACACAACTCTATTGCGACTCATATTTTTGTTGGGGGAAGTACCGATATCAATAATGAAACAGAAAATTTAGTTTTAGCTGTAAAGAAAGAAACTAATTTACCGATTGTATTATTTCCAGGTGATGTCTCGCAAATCACAAATAAAGCTGATGGAATTTTATTTTTAAGTTTGCTTTCTGGAAGAAACCCAAAGTACTTAATTGATCAACAAATCGAGGCTGCTCCTATTTTAAAAAAAACAAGTTTAGAAATTATCCCCACCGGATACATTCTTATTGATGGAAAAAAAGAGACAGCTACTCAAAAAGTAAGTAATACAAAACCTATTTCTCAAGAAAATACAACACTCATTTTAGACACTTCTTTGGCAGGAGAATTTTCTGGAAAAAAACTCATTTATCTTGAAGCTGGTTCTGGAGCAACTGAAGTTGTAAGCGATATTATTATCAAACAAGTTTCAAAGATAATATCTGTACCATTAATTATTGGTGGTGGAATTCGTTCTAAAAAACAACTCGAAAAAGCTTTCACTGCGGGTGCTGATTTGGTCGTTATCGGAACTGCGTTTGAAAATGACGAATCCTTTTTTATGGATTTGAAAAAATAGTTTTATTTTAATATGATAAAAAAGATTAAATTTACCACCTTAAAAAAATAAATGTCAGAAATTTTCGACTTCTTTTTTTCACAATATAAAACCTATACAACAACAGACACAACACTAGAAATTATTGCGGTAGTTTTTGGTTTTTTATCCGTTTGGTTTTCCAAACTGAATAAAATCTGGGTATTCCCTACAGGGATTATTAGTACATCTATTTTTGTCTATTTACTTTTAAAATGGGAATTATTAGGAGACATGATGATCAACGGGTATTATTTTATAATGAGTATTTATGGATGGTATGTCTGGACACGTAAAGTAGATGAAAAACAGGTTACTCCAATATCATCAATCTCTTTAAAGGAAAAAAGAACAGCTTTTATCCTCTTTATAACCACTTTAATTGTTGTTTTTATAGTCTACAAAACCTTTGATAAATGGACTAGTTGGGTTGCTTATGCAGACACCTTTACAACTGCAATCTTTTTTGTAGGAATGTGGTTAATGGCAAAACGAAAAATAGAAAATTGGTTGTTTTGGATTGCTGGAGACATCATTTCTGTACCTTTGTATTTTTACAAAGGACTTACATTTACTAGCCTTCAATACTTAGGATTTACATTTATAGCAATATTTGGTTACATCGCATGGAAAAAAAGCTTATACAAAAACCAATTAATCTCGTAAAAGTTGTTTTATTTGGACCTGAATCTACAGGGAAAACAACGCTATCTCGTCAATTAGCTCGACATTACAATACCGTCTGGGCTCCTGAATTTGCAAGAACATACTTGCAAAAAAAATGGAACAACGAACGTAAAATTTGTGAAAAAGAAGATTTAATTCCGATTGCAATTGGGCAAATGAAGATTGAAAATAAATTGGCAAAAAAAGCAGATAAAATTCTAATCTGTGATACTGATTTATTAGAAACGAAAGTTTATTCAGAAGAATATTATGAGGGCTTTGTTGAGGATGATTTAAACATAGCGGCAACCAAAAATCAATACGATTTATACCTTTTAACCTACATTGATACTCCCTGGGAAGAAGATGATTTACGTGACAGACCCGAACTCAGGTTAGAAATGTTTACTGCTTTTGAAAAAGCGCTAATAGAGAATAAAAGACCCTATATTCTATTAAAAGGAGATAAAGAGACACGTTTAAAAAATGCTGTAAAAGCGATAGATAAGCTTGTTTTAACGAAAGAAAACTTGTACTCTTTTTCTGATTCTTTACCTACATCAGAAATGTCTCTTTTAGATCAAATACCAACAGACTCAGGACTTGAAATTGGTTAAAAGAGTCCTTCTAACAATCCCTTTTTATTGAATTCCATAGAAATTATTAAAGAACTAAATTTTAAAGCTACCAGAAGTTCTGGTGCTGGCGGACAACACGTGAACAAAGTGTCTTCTAAAATTGAGTTGAGTTTTAATTTAGAAACTTCAAATTCATTGACCGAAACTGAAAAAATACTATTAAGCACAAAGCTATCATCAAAATTAACGAAAGAAAATATACTCCTTTTATTTTGTGAAGAAACAAGATCTCAACACCGAAACAAAGAAATTATTATCAAACGTTTTTTGAAACTACTAAAAACCCATTTAATTCAACCTAAAAAAAGGAGGCCTACAAAGCCCAGCAGAGCTACTCTTAAAAAAAGAATTGAAACCAAAAAAAAAGCATCTGTAAAAAAAGCGCTTCGTAAAAAACCAAATACCGAATAAATAATTCAATTTTTTATTTCATAATCAATTTTTCTGAGTTAGTTTTGCACTGTTCTCATAAAGGGGTGCTTTAAAAAGCTGAGATCATACCCATTGAACCTAGAACAGGTAATGCTGTTTAGGAAGCCAAGTTTAAAAAAGTCTGCAGATTTTTTTAAACGAATGCAAAAAAGTGAAGCAGTACTTCACGTAACAATTATTCAATAGTAATTACAAGAATAATTACCTCTTTTTATTCGTTTTAAATTTTTTTAAAATGAAAAAAATATCCATTTTTTTATTCTTGTTTGTAAGTATACTTACAAACGCCCAAACATTTACACTTAACGGAATAGTAGTAGATGAAAACAAGGAATCTTTGCCAGGAGCAACTATTTTGGTGAAAGAAGTTAACAAAGGAACCTCCACCGATTTTGATGGAAAGTTCAGTGTAAATTTTCCGAAAGGGAAGTACACAATTCAAGTTTCATTTATTGGTTACAAAACAGTTTCTAAAGAAATTTCTTTGACTAAAAATGATGCAATCGAGTTTGTATTGTCGGCAAATTCAACCGTTTTAGAAGAGGTTTTGGTTTCTGCAGTTCGTGTCAAAGCGAATGCACCTGTAACTCATTCTAATTTATCAAAAAAGGAAATTGCAAAGCGTAATTTAGGACAAGACATTCCTATTTTATTGAATTATCTACCATCGGTAACTACATCATCAGATGCAGGTGCAGGAATTGGTTACACGTATATTCGTGTTCGTGGTTCTGATGGAAGTCGTGTAAATGTTACGGTTAACGGAATACCGTATAACGATGCTGAAAGTCAGGGAAGTTTTTGGGTAAATATGGGCGATTTTGCGTCTTCTACTCAAAGCTTGCAATTACAACGGGGTGTTGGAACATCTACAAATGGTGCTGGTGCTTTTGGCGCAAGTTTGAATATTTTAACGGATGCTATTTCTGAAGAGGCTGGTGGAGAAATTTCAAATTCCTTTGGTTCTTATGGAACAAGAAAACACACTACTAAATTTACAACAGGAAAAATAAATGAGCATTTTGAGTTTGCCGGACGCTTGTCTAATATCTATTCTGATGGATATGTAGATAGAGCTTTTACAGATTTAAAATCCTACTTCTTGCAAGGAAGTTATACGGATGAAAACACCTTAATAAAAGCATTGGCTTTTGGAGGTAAAGAATATACCTACCAAGCTTGGTTCGGTTTAACCGCAGATGAATTAAAAGAAGATAGAAAGCAGAATCCTTATACCTATGATAATGAAACTGATAATTACCAACAAGATCATTA
>JAQWOW010000286.1 GCA_029245665.1 Polaribacter sp.
CCACCCAATTCTTAAATGTGATTCTGCTTTGGTATTTTCTAATCTAAAATTGTCTAATGCATAAGGATTGTTTGTAAAACCTTGCCCAAGTTCAAAACCAGATGCATAATCTGACAAAGGTTTAAAACTAGAAATAATTGAAGGAACCGCCACACGTTGCAACCAACCCGTAACTTTACCATTAGTGCTTAAAGAACCTTTTAAATACTGCACACTTGTTGCATGGTAAAAACTGTGTTGTATATCATCTTCACGCGTCCAAACTACTTGAACTGGTGCTTTTATTTTTTTTGATATAGCAACCGCTTCCACCACAAAATCTGATTTAGATTTTCGTCCAAAACCGCCGCCTAAAAAAGTAACATTGATACTAATATTCTCTAACGGAATTTCAAAAAAGTGAGCCAATTCTGCTCTTGCAGTTTGCGGATCTTGAACCGGTGCCCAAACTTCAATTTCATCTTCTTTAAACCAAGCAGTAGCATTTGGTACTTCCATAGGCGCATGCACCAAAAACGGGACGGTATACGTAGCTTCTATCGTATTTTTACTATCCTTAAAAGCGGCCGAAACATTCCCGACACTTCCGGGAACCAACTTCCCTTTTTGATGAACTCTCTTAGTTAATATCTGTTGAAATTTTTCTGAATTAAAAGATTCATTTTCACCATAATTCCATTCGATATCTAAATCTAACTTTCCTTGAAAAGCAGACCATGTATTATTTGCAACAACAGCAATACCTCCTAAAGCACCAAAAAACTTACCTAACGGTGGTACAATTCTATCCAATTCAATAATATGTTCTACACCGGCTACTTTTTTTGCATTCGAATCATCAACACTTTTTACAGAACCGAAAGTAACTGGGCATCTTGCAATAGCAGCAAATTTCATATTCGGAATTCGAATATCAATTCCATAAGTTGCAGTTCCGTATGTAAAATCTTTTAAATCTACACTTTTTAAATTTTTACCAATATATTTAAAATCTTCAACTTTTTTAAGTTTGAGACTGTCCTCTGATGGAATCTGAACCTTCGTTGCTTCCTCTACCAAATCACCAAAGAAAATTTTATCATTGGTCTTTTTATGAATTATAAAATGATTTTCTGCCTTACAATCTGTTTCAGCTATGTTCCATTTTTTTGCAGCAGCAGTAATCAACATCATTTTTGCAGTGGCACCCATTTTACGCATTGGCTTTAATAAAGTTCTTACACTTCTTGAACCATCTGTATTCTGGTTTCCATATTTGGCATCTCCTGTTGCCTGTTTTACCGTGATGTATTTCCAATCAGCTTCTAATTCATCTGCAATTGCGGAAGCCAGAGAAGTTCTAATTCCTTGTCCCATTTCTGAACGAGAGGCCAATAAAATAATGTTGCCATCTTTCTGTATTTGTACGAATAAGTTTGGTGTAAAAGTTCCACTCTCCTGAGGGATAAACTCTTTTTGATCAGAAGAAACAGTACAACCTAAAAGTATCCCGCCTGAAGCCAATCCAAATAATTTGACAAAATCTCTACGATTTATTTGGTTTATTTTACTCATAGCGTTCGGTTTTTAAGTGCAACAGCTTTATGAATTGCCTTTCTAATTCTTGAATAGGTTCCGCATCTACAAATATTGTTACTGAGGGCTTTGTCTATATCCTGATCTGTAGGATTTTTAATTGAATCTAGTAAAGAAGTAGCTGCAATCAATTGCCCAGATTGACAATAGCCGCATTGAGGCACATTGCCCTCATTCCAAGCTTGTCTTAAAAACTCTAAATTTTCTGAGGTTCCTTCTATCGTAAAAATTTCTTTTCCAACGGCATAAGAAACAGGAATACTACATGATTTAGATAGCTTCCCATTAATTAAAACTGAACAGGCTCCACATTGGCTTACTCCACAACCAAACTTTGTTCCTGTTAAACCAATCATGTCTCTAATTGCCCATAAAAGAGGCATTACTTCTTGAACCTCTAAAGTATAAGGCTTTTTATTAATTGATAATGATATCTTCACTTGTCGTTTTTTAAGACTTACAAGTTACGGAAAGAAAATTAATATTTATACTACTATAAATTTAACTGAGGAGTTTCCCAAGTTATAGAATCTCCTAGGATTTGATATTTCTCACTAACAATATTTACTTTATTGGGGGTAAACTTTATCAAAGTATAATCTGTAGTTCTATTCTTATAAAAGTTTTCCCACTCTTTTTTCCAAAATTTTTGTTTTTCATTTTGAGTATCTATAATCCTAGCAACCCCCTGCAAAGTAACATAACTAGAAGACTCTTTATCAAAATAATACAATGTTACCTGCCTATTATTTTCAATTTGCTTTACTTTTAAACTCTTTGGATTTGTTGCCATCCAAACTGTAAAATTTTCTTGTGGCAAAAAAGGGTCCATTGTTCTTACGTGAGCAACACCAATAGAATCAATTGTAATCAATGCACAGTTTCTTGCATTTATCATAATCTCTTTTGTGATTTTTTTGATATCTTTTTCACAATAAGAAATCACCGAGTTAAACTCAGCAGTTTCAGTTCCATTAGACAATTCAAAAGGTATTGTAAGAATTGAGTCTGAATCTTTTTTATTTTTACAAGAGAAGATAAAAACCAGAAAAAAAGTTAGCACAAATTTTTTCATTACTCTAAACAGTATTACTGTGTTATTCTGACACTTTTAGGGACTAATTTAGTATAATCTCCGTGATGTTTTATTACTTCTCTAACAATGGAAGAAGAAATATAAGAAGTACTTGCTGTGGTAAGTAGAAATACAGTTTCTACAGGTGCTAAATCTCTATTTGTATGTGCTATTGATTTTTCAAACTCAAAATCAGCAGGATTCCTTAACCCTCTTAAAATAAATTGTATGTTATTTTTTTGACAAAAGTCGACAGTTAAACCTTCATAAGCTAAGACTTTTACTTTAGGATTGTCTGCAAAGGAATCTTCTATAAATTTTTTTCGTTGCTCCAAAGAGAACATGTATTTTTTATCGGAATTCACACCAATCGCAATAATCAGTTCATCGAATAAAGTAACCCCTCTCATAATAATGTCATAATGACCTGAAGTTAAAGGATCAAATGATCCCGGAAAAATTGCTCTTTTCATGTTACTTCTTTTATCCTGAATACTAGATTAGATTATAAAAATAGATAAATAAGTTAAAATAAAGGAGTTTAAATTCCTTTATTTAGAGAATCTACAATCGCAGTATCAAATAGTTCTCTTAAAGAAATACCTGCTAATAATGATTGTTGTGGTAAAATACTCTCTTCTGTGAGTCCAGGAACTGTATTTATTTCTAAAAAATAGGGTTCATCATCAACCAAAATAAATTCTGAACGAGAAAAACCAGACATGTTTAACAATGAATATACTTTTTTAGCAGTTTCTTCTATATTTACCTTTTGTTTTTCTGATATTCTTGCCGGAGTTATCTCTTTAGATTTTCCCTCATATTTTGCTTCATAATCAAAGAAATCATTTTCTGTGACAATTTCTGTTATGGGTAACACTTTAATTTCTCCTTTATACTGAATGACACCCACAGAGACTTCTGTTCCGTCTAAAAATGATTCAATTAAGATTTCTGAATCTTCTTTGTAAGCCTTTTCAATTGCTGGTAAAATTTCTTCTTTTGTATGTGCTTTAGAAATACCATAGCTTGATCCCGCATTGTTTGGCTTAACAAAACACGGCAAGCCAACTTTATTTATTATTTGATTTAAGTCTATATCATCTCCCTTATTAAGATAGATAGAAATTGCTGTTTTAATTCCAGATTCTTTTAGAACACTTAAAGTATCTCTTTTATTAAACGTCAATGCCATTTGATAAAAAGGAGCAGAAGTATGTTTTAAGTTAAGTAATTTAAAGTATGCCAACAACATTCCATTTTCACCTGGAACACCGTGAATAGCGTTAAAAACACAATCAAACATAATTTTTTCATCATTTAAAATAAATGAAAAATCATTTTTTAGGATTGGATATTCAATTTCAAAATCATCTAAAGCCACCCATTTATCTTTTAAAATATGAACTCTAAAAAGGGCATACTTTTCTCTATCTAAATGATTATAAACAACATTTCCGCTTTTTAAAGAAATGTTTACTTCGGATGAATAACCACCCATAACGATCGCAATGTTCTTCTTCATTTGTTTTAGAATAATTGAAACAAATTTATCAAATTAATTATAGAAATAGCAACGTTTAGTTTTTATATCTTTGTGTGTATTAAAATTCTAAAAAATGAGTGTTTTAAAATTTATAAAAAGTAAATCATTCTTTAAGCAAATAGCAATTGCATTTGTAAGTTTATTCGCAGCTGTTTTTACCTTAAAATATTGGTTAGAAATTTCTACCAACCATGATCAGAAAATTCAAGTTCCCGATTTGCAAAAAATGTCTCTAGAAAATGTAGACAGAGAATTAAAAGGACTTAATTTAGATTTTATTGTTATTGATAGTGCTAGTTACAACCCCAATTACCCTAATAAATCAGTAATAGAACAAACACCTGAACCAGGAGATTTTGTAAAAGAAAGACGAAAAATATACTTAACTTTAAATCCTTCAAAATATAGAGCTGTTACCATACCTGACTTAAACGGTAGAACAAAAAGACAAGCTACTTCCCATTTGCGTTCAATTGGTTTTAATATTGATTCAAATTACACCTATGTAAAAGATATTGGTAAAGATGTTGTTCGTGGAATTCGTTACAAAGGGAAAAAATTAAATAAAGGAGATAAAATGCCTCTAAAATCTGTTCTAAATTTGGTTCTGGGTGATGGAAAAGGAAATTAATATGCAGTACTAAAATTAAAAATATGCTCTTTGTAAATTAAACGATGTCATTTTGATGAAAATCAAGGAAAAGTCAAACTTTACCACTAAATTAAAAAAAATGCAAAAACAGCAGTCTCAAGAGATAGAAAACGACGATTTATATGAACATTACAGGTTTACTGCGAGAGATGGTCAAGAACCACTAAGAGTCGATAAGTTTTTAATGAATTTTATTGAAAATGCTACTCGTAACAAGATACAACAGGCCGCCAAAGCTGGTAATATCTTAGTGAATGATATTGTTGTTAAATCGAATTACAAAGTAAAAGCAAACGATGTTATAAGAGTTGTTTTAGCATATCCGCCAGCAGAAAAATTATTGGTTGCTGAAAACATTCCTTTAGACATTATTTATGAGGACGATGCCGTAATTGTGGTTAATAAACCCGCAGGCATGGTAGTGCATCCAGGTCATGGAAATTACACTGGAACCCTAGTAAATGGTTTAATTCATCACATAGAAAATTTACCAACAAATTCAAATGAAAGACCCGGTTTGGTTCATAGAATTGACAAAGATACCAGTGGGTTATTAGTAGTTGCAAAAACCGAGTTTGCGATGGCAAATTTATCTCGTCAATTTTTTGATAGAACTACAGAGCGACTTTATTACGCGTTGGTTTGGGGAAATATTGATGAAGACGAAGGTAGAATTGAAGGTAATATTGGGCGTAGTTTAAAAAATCGCTTACAAATGGCTGTTTTTCCTGATGGAGAATTTGGAAAACATGCAGTTACACATTTTAAAGTTTTAGAGCGTTTAACCTATGTAACACTAGTTCAGTGTAAATTAGAAACTGGCAGAACTCATCAAATTAGGGCACATTTTAAACATATAGGACACACACTTTTTAATGACGAGCGCTATGGGGGAGATGACATTCTAAAAGGAACAACATTTACCAAATACAAACAGTTTGTTCAAAACTGTTTCAAAGTATTGCCAAGACAGGCATTACATGCAAAGACATTGGGTTTTACTCACCCAACAACTGGAGAATTTATGAAATTTGATACCGAAATACCCATGGATATTTCGAATTGCCTAGAGAAATGGAGAACCTATTCTGAAAACTCTAAAGAAGAAATAGAATAATTTTTTATGGTAATAAAACAGTCGAATTTAACTCAAAAGAGAGCCTAACAACAACCAGAACTTGGGTCGCAACAAGAAGATTGAACTTCAGAAATGTTAACTTTTGTTTTTTCAACTGAAATACCACAAGCTTCTAATGCAAGGCAAGCTGTGACCTTTGAAGTTAATAAAAAATGAACTCCATCAAAATCTAAATTATATTTACCAATTGTTTCTTCTCCTTGATATTCTACTTCAATTTCTAAATCTTCAAACCTAAACATCTTTTCAGACAACTCTATAATTTGGGTTAATTTCTCTGGATGCAATCTGTGATCATAATCATTTTGTTCCCAAAGTTGAAAATTAAGAACAGTTTCATTTCTAACCTTCCCGCCACAGTCAATAAAATCTTTGGTTACTTTACCAACTTCTGTCACATGAAAATGACTAGAAACAAAGGTTCCGTTTGGTAATTGAAAACTAATTCTATCCAAGCTTTTTAAGATTTTTTTTATTTCTGATAATTTCATATTGTGTTATGCTTTTAATGTTCACCTATAGGATTATCCTAACTATTTTAGGTTAGAATTAAATCATAGGCTTTAAAAAATTATTATTCTTAAAGATACTCTATTTGGTTTATAATTTAGTCTTTTTGTTTACTAGATATTTTTAATTTTATTAAAACATTTGCATCCCAACTAGTAAGAATAACTCTATTGACAAAGATAAATATATTTGGAGAAAATCTTATTTACTGAAATCAAATAAATAACCAATAGAAAGGTTAAAATAATTTGTTGCTGGAAGAGCACCTTCATTTGACTGAGTTTTTGGGAAATTTAGGTTATAACCGAATTCAAAATCACATGATTTAGTGCTTAAAGACAGTGGAATATTGAATTGAGTGTTTAATAAATCGAAGACATCAAAATTAAAAGTTCTGAACACCTTTTGGTTTTTCTCTATGACAATTTTTCTAATAGTAATATTCTGTCTGGCAATTATAAAGTTTAAACTAGGTCTTACTCTTAATGCAAACTTCGAGGTTCTTTTTAATGTAAAATTCACAAAACTACTTGAAACTATTTGGTAACTTTCTTCGGTACCAAAAAGATAAGATGCAGAAATACTAGTGCCTAAAGTTCTTTTTTTATTTCTTAATCCTAAACTAATATCTAAAGAATTGGTATAACCATCATAACCATCAGAATACATATACCTTGCATATCCTAAATTATAGGTTATGCTTTTATCATTACCTAGAGTATTAAAATATCCTAGAGAAAGACTTGTAAAATCCCAATTTGGAGCAAAATCTTGGTAATAAATACCAGAAATACTGGCATTAAATCCTGAGGAATGATAATAAGAAACTTGCGGAAGCATATTGAACTGATTTGTTCCAGTATCTCTTCCTGCAAAGAAAGTATTATTATTGTAAGAAACAGATGTATATAAAAAATTATAAGAAAAATCACTTTCTATCAGCTCATCTAAAAATTGTTGGTCACTAAAAAATAACTCCTCTAATAAATCATCTATCTCATCCTCATTTTTTTCTTGCGCATAATTACAAAAAAAGGTTGCTATTGAAAACAATAGCAACCCATGAATTTTTATAGCTGTTTTAATTTCTTGAAAAGAATATCTCATTTATTTACGAACTAATTTGTTCTATTTCTTCTTTTCTTTCCATCTTTTAAACTTAGTTCTCTGCCACCTCCTTTAAGCTCCCCTCTATCTTTTGATTTTCTAATTTTATCAATACGTTCTTTTAACATTTTACGTTGATCACCAGTCAGAGTTTTTCTAAAATTATCTCTTGTTTTTCGAATACTTAATTGCTGATTCTTTACCAATTCTTTTTGAGTGCTTGAAAAACTAACCATCAAACGTTTTCTTATTTGACTTTTAGAAATCGTTTTATCACTTAAAATAACCAATTGATCATTAGAAAGAGTTGCTTTAAAAGCTTTACGATTTGCTTTCATAACTTCTCTTTCTTTCTGCAATAACTCTCTTTGATCTTTAGTAAGCTCTTTGTAAATTATATCATAATTAGAACCTTGAGCAAAAAGTGGTGTATTAATGAACATCAAACTCATAAAGCTAATCATGTATAGAATGGTTTTAAATTTCATTTTATTTATTTTTTACTCGTATGGAGGTCCAAATTATAAATTAAATTTCACATGCCTCTTTGGCTACATCGAATTCTGTTTGATCATTTATTATTGCTGTCGTACCATCTTTATATTCAATATTGACAGGAAAAATTAAACTTCCTTTTTCAGTAACATTTGGGTTTGCCTTGTGCCATTCTCTAAGTAATTTAAAATCAACTCTTGCATTTACGCTGATTACAGATGCATCTGGCATTGTGAAAATTACAGGGAATACCAATTTAAAGCATTTTCTTTTATCTTTTCCTTTTTTACAAGAATTTTTAATTTGCCTTAATTCGTCTCTATCAAGTAAAGTTTGAATGGTTCCATCTTCTAAATATACATCTACAGGAAATACTATGTCTGGTCTTTGTTTTACATCAGAATTTTCAATGTACCATTCTTTAATTAAAATCCAATCTCCTTTAGTGCTTAATGTGATAGAGGTATCATCTGGCATGATAAAATCAACAGGAAAAACAAATTCAAAACATTTATTTCTTTTCTTCTTTCTTCGTTCATTTGTATCATTTAACTTTCTTCCTTCTTTAGAAAAAAAGACCTCACTCTTTAATTCTAACCTAGATTCATTATCTGTTATTAGCTCTATTTTATAACCCAAGCCTTCAGCTAATCGAGCGTTTTCTATGAAACTATCTGCGAACTCTCCGTTCAAAGTATTTTCTGTTGCAGAAGGTAAACTACTGGCATCGACAACTACAGATACTGCTTTGTCAATTTTTTCTATCAAAACGGTATCGTCTAACATAATTTCTGTTGAATCAGAATCTGAACAAGAAGTTAATAATACAGCAGATAGAAAAAAGGCACTAATTGTAAAAAATAAAACACTCGATTTTAAGATGTTTTCTTTAAAAATTGAAGTAATCATAAGTATACATTTTTTTAATTAATAATTGTTTCTATTTATTTAGAGACGTGTTTTTTAAAATAGTTTGAAAAATTTATAAAATAAATGTTTCTATGAAACCATCATTGGTGTAATCATCTATTAATGAATCCTCTACAAACAAAGAGTTTAAAAATAAATCATCTATTTTTTGTTCAAAAAGCGCTCCTTTTATTAGAATTTCATTAATTATAATAACATCTGCATAAGATTCTAAATCAGCGTCATGAACCCACAAAGAGTTAATTAAAACATCTTCTGAAAAAGAGAATAACTCTAAATTATTTACTTTTAAAACATCTGTATTCTTATTTTGTAACCAAACAGTTAAACTCAAAATAAAAATCAATGAAGCTGCTGCTATATATTTAAAGTGAGGTTGTATCCAAAAAACCAATTGTTTTTTTGTTCTTTTAGGGCTTTCTGTTTTAATTTCCTTATTTATTTTTTCTAAAATTGAGGTCTTAGATTTCACAAAATATCCTTTAGGGACGATGGTTCCTAAATATTTTTTATGACATTCAGAAACCCCTCCTTTAAAACCCTCTTTTAGGAATTTTTTTTTATGATTATTTTTAGCAATTTCTCCCATAAATATATATAGTTTAGACCCAACTGATTACAAATAGTTTGATTTTATAAAAATATTTTTTCTTCGATAATTTTTACTGCAGTATAATACGAGGATTTTAGAGTGCTTTCTGATATTTCTAAAATTTCAGAGATCCTCCTAAAACTTAAATCATCAAAGTATTTCATTTGAAAAACACGCTTTTGTTTTTCTGAAAATAAGCTAATAATTTTAGTCAGCTTTTTCTGAATTTCATCTCCATCAAAATAATCATCTTCAAATAAAACTTCCAGATTAGAATCAGAAACCTCCTCAATATTATCGAAGTTTTTCTTATTATTTTTATCTATAAATCGTATTGATTCGTTGTATGCAATTCGATACATCCAAGTGTGTAAACTACTTTTTTCTTGAAAATTATGAATACTTTTATAGATTCTAATAAAAGTGTTTTGCAAAACATCATCAGCATTTTCATGCGTTGTAACGATCTTTCTAATATGCCAATATAGACGTTCTTGATAAACATCAAGTAACTCACTAAAAGCGGTGTCTTTTAATGAGGAGTCTTTTAACTTTTTTACAAGCTCAGCATCTTTACTCAAGAAGTATTTGTTTGGTTACTATTCTTTAGACACTATATAATTGATATAGTTTAATTTAAGTAAAGAAATTTAATTTCAATCAATTTTATAAATAGGTTCATCAATGAAAATTGATGAATTTATTTGAGAAACTTTATAATGATTTGTATATTTAACTTTTAATTTTTCACTCATTAATTTTTCAACTTCATCAAATGAAAATCATTATATCTCCGGCAAAATCATTAGATTTTGAGTCGAAAGCAAC
>JAQWOW010000288.1 GCA_029245665.1 Polaribacter sp.
GGAGCAACAACATTACTTCTTATGTTTCTAGAGCCTAATTCTAATGCAACAGATTTAGAAAAACCGACAATACCCGCTTTTGAAGCCGCGTAGTTAGTTTGCCCAGCATTTCCTTTTAAACCCACAATAGAACTCATATTAATGATAGAACCTGATCTTTGTTTCATCATAGGACGAATCACTGCTTTTGTTAAATTAAACACAGATTTTAAGTTTACTTCTATTACTTTATCAAAATCTTCTTCAGTAATACGCATTAATAAATTATCTTTTGTAATTCCTGCATTATTTACTAAAATATCAATGGTTCCAAATTCTTTTAGAACCTCTTTTGCTAATGCTTGAGCGGCATCAAAATCTGCTGCATTTGATTGATATCCTTTAGCTTTTACACCTAAATTTGTCAATTCTTTTTCTAAAGCGATTGCTGCATCCACAGATGAACTGAAGGTAAAAGCGATGTTGGCTCCTTGTTTAGCAAATTCAACAGCAATTCCACGTCCAATTCCTCTAGTAGCACCGGTGATTATTGCTAATTTATTTTCTAATAATTTCATATTATCTAGTTGTTTTTTAACCGGGCAAATATAGTAAAATAAAAAAACTCGTAATACAATTTTGTGTTACGAGTTTTTATCTTTAGTAAAATTAACTTCTGTTTTTAATAAAAGTTACTATTGTTTTACTTCCATTTTATTGACATAATTGAATAAATAATCGATTTCTAATTCTTTTATCTTTCCCAATTTCTTTAATGACTCAACATTTAAATCTTTCTTATTACCAATGACCATAACATTGTATGATTCACCTTTGATATTTTTATTGAAAAAGAGGTTTAAATCTTTTAGGGTCATTTTTTTAATGGTATTGTAAATTTGTTCTCTGTTATCTTTATCTATTCCTAATTTTTGCAATCTTTCATATGACCAAAAAATATTAGATTTAGTAATTCTTTGCGCTGCTATTTTTTTTAGAGTTGCTTCTTTTGCTGCTTTAAATTGCTTTTCTGCTTCTGGCATATTATTCATTAGATCCATCATGGCATTAACAGCTTGTTCTAATTTATTTGCTTGTGTGCCAATATATGCCATTACATAATTTGCAGATTCTTTCTTAGTCGCATTGCTATAATTAGCAAAAGCAGAATAGGCTAAAGATTTAGACTCTCTAATTTCTTGAAACACGATAGAGGACAAACCGCTTCCAAAATAGCTGTTAAATAATGAGGAGACAGCAATGTTTTCTGGTTTAAAAGGTTCTCCTTTTGCTAAAAAAAGCATTTCTGTTTGAACCATGTCGTAATTCGTAAAAAACACATTTCCTCCAGTCTCTTGTTCTTTATATTCTTTTGCTGCCGGATACTCTTTTAAATCTCCATAAAGTTTATGGTGTTTATTAAGTAATGAAACAGCGTTATTTGCATCTTTACCATAATAAAAAATTCGTTGTTTGTAATTCTTCATATCTTTCAAAAGCGCAATTAGTTCCTCTGGGTTTATTGATTTTAATTCATCAATTTGCATGATATCTCTCAGAGGAGAATCTTCTCCATATTTTCCATAGTTCATTAATCCATTTCTAAGAATGTTTCCTTTTTGGGTTTTTCCGTTTTGACGACCCTTATAAATTTTTTCAACATATTTATTATAGGCATCTTTATCTGCTTTTCCGTTATCCCATAAATGTTCTAGTAATTCTAGTCCCTTAGATAAATTTTCTTTCAATCCGTTTAAGCCAAAGTACGTTTTATTTCGTCCCGTTATAACATAATAAGAGATTCCTAATTTATAAAACTCTTTTTTAAGTTCTTCATTTGTGAATTTGTCTGTTCCAATATATTCAAAATAACCAGCCGCTAGAGATAATTTTTTATCATTATCGCGCCCCATATCAAAAATGATATTCATATCGAATAATTCGTTTTTCTCATTTAAAACATAAGAAAATTTAATACCATTGTCTGTTTTAAGTTCTTTAATAGCTGTTTTATAGTCGATAAATTTAGGCTGTAGGGGATCCGATTGTTTTTTGTTAAAGACTTTGATATATTCAGAACTTTTTTCTCTATTTAACTTTACAGGCGTAATTCCAGGATTTGCAACTTTTACAATATTTTGATCTTCCCCTTTTCTCTTGTAGGTAATTACATAATTATCTTGATAAAAATTATTTGCAAAACTGACTAATTGTTTTTTTGAAATCTTTTTTAATTCATCTAAAAACTGAACTCTTTTCGACCAATTTTGATTATAAATAAAAGCATTTACATACGTATCTGCCAATGCTGAATTGTTTTCATATTGTCTAGTTTGGCTCAATTTTAAGTCGTTTACAACAGCCTCAATCATCCAATCTTCAAATTCCCCTTTTTTTAATTTTTCAATTTGAGCTAATAACAACTCTTTAACTTCATCTAAAGATTGACCAGATTTAGGAGAACCTGTAAAAGAATGGTATCCATAATCATTCAAAAAAGTTGTGGAACAGCCGGCTCTTTGTACTAATTGCTTTTGATTTAAATTTAAATCAATAATACCAGCATTTCCATTCGTCATAATCATATCGCACAATGTGACTAGTTTTTCCTCTTCTGTATTCACCCCTTCAGATCTGAAAGCAATGGAAATAGACTCAGACGTTGGCCCAAAAACTTCTTTAATCACTGGTGACGTAATTTTGTCTTCTTTTGGTAATGTTGGATGCGTCAATTCTTTTCTTTCAAACTTTCCAAAAGCAGCATTTACTTTTTTAATTGTTGAGTCAAATTCGAAATCGCCAACTAAAATAATTGCCATATTATTCGGAACATAATATTTGTTAAAATAGTTGTGAATATCATTCATTGAAGGGTTTTTTAAATGATCTGCTGTACCAATAGTAGTTTGTTGACCGTATGGATGGTTTGGGAATAAGCCTTCTAGCATTGCTTTATAACGCTTTCTAAAATCACTGTCTTGGCTGCGGTTAAATTCCTCAAAAACGGCTTCTAGTTCTGTGTGAAATAAACGTAAAACCAGGGTGCTAAATCGTTCTGACTCTAGGGTTAACCATTTATCAAATTCATTTGCAGGAATTTTATTTGTGTATACAGTTTGTTCAAACCAAGTATATGCATTTGTGCCTGTTGCTCCCAGGGAAGCTGACATTTTATCATATTCATTGGCAATAGAATAATTTGATGCTTCTAGAGAAACTTTATCAATTTTTTTATAGAGTGCTAATTTTTGATCAGCATTTTTTTCTGCACGGTGTTGTTCATACAAGGAAGATATTTTATCAAGATATAACTTTTCTTTTTCCCAATCTGATGTTCCAATTTTATGTGTTCCTTTGAAAACCATATGTTCTAAATAATGAGCCAAACCTGTAGATTCTTTTGGGTCGTAATTAGAACCTGCTCTAACTGCGATATAAGTTTGAATTTTAGGTTCATCAGAGTTCTGACTTAAATATACTTTTAAGCCATTGTCTAAGGTATACAATCTTAAGCCTGTGGGATCATTTTCTACGATTTTATAGGTCAATCCGTTTGTGTCTTCTTCTGAAGTTACCTTGTAACTTTTTTCTCTGTTAGTATTACAACTTATTGTGGCTAATAAAAAACTAACACATAACAATTTAATTTTTTTCATTATTTAAAAATTTAGGGTTAAAATAAAAAAATCTGTTGAATTTACGAATTCAACAGATTTAAAACAAATTTTATATAAAAGTTTAACAATTTATCATTATTTCTTGTTTATTTTAAGACTTTTGCAATTACCTCACCAATTTTAGCAGGAGAATTCACAACATGAATTCCATTTTCAGCTAATATTTTCATTTTAGCTTGTGCTGTGTCATCTGCTCCACCCACAATTGCTCCAGCATGTCCCATTGTTCTTCCTGCAGGTGCAGTTTGACCTGCTATAAAACCAACTACTGGTTTTCTATTTCCGTCAGCTTTAATCCATTGTGCAGCCTCAGCTTCAAGATTTCCACCAATTTCACCAATCATAACAATTGCTTCAGTTTGATCATCATTCATTAATAATTCTACAGCTTCTTTTGTTGTTGTTCCTATAATTGGATCGCCACCTATACCAATTGCAGTTGTAATTCCGTACCCCTGTTTTACAACTTGATCTGCAGCTTCATAAGTTAAAGTACCTGATTTAGAAACGATTCCAACTTTCCCCTTTTTGAAGATAAATCCTGGCATAATACCAACCTTAGCTTCGTCTGGTGTAATCACTCCAGGACAATTTGGGCCAACTAATCTACAATCTTTAGTATCTATATATGCTTTTACTTTGACCATATCCGCAGTTGGGATTCCTTCAGTAATACAAATAATCACTTTAATACCTGCATCAGCAGATTCCATGATTGCGTCAGCAGCAAAAGCTGGTGGTACAAATATAATTGAAGTGTCTGCTCCTACTCTATCTACAGATTCTTTTACTGTATTAAAAACGGGTTTTCCTAAATGTTCTATACCTCCTTTTCCTGGGGTTACACCTCCAACTACATTCGTTCCGTAATCAATCATTTGACCTGCATGAAATGTACCCTCACTACCAGTAAAACCTTGAACAATAATTTTTGAATTTTTGTTAACTAAAACACTCATTGGTTTATTTTTTTGTTTTTCCAGTAGCAAAAATAGTTTATTGATTGTTTTAAAAAAAGTATTTTAAGATTTCTTTCTTTGTTTTAAAAAACGTTTTATTTCTGCCATTTCTTTTAATTTTTCTCTCGACTCTGAAATAGGTGTGCCAAAATAACTTTTTCCTCCTGCAACAGATTTTGTAACTCCTGTTTGCCCTAGTATTATAGCCCCTTTTCCTATTGTAATTCCGCTATTTGTTCCTACCTGCCCCCAAATTGTTACTTCGTCTTCAATGATTACACAACCTGCAATACCAGTTTGTGAAGCAATTAAACATTTATTGCCAATAACCGTATCATGTCCAACATGAACTTGATTGTCAATTTTTGTACCTTTTCCAATTTTAGTGTCCCCAGTTACTCCTTTGTCTATTGTGCATGAAGCACCTAAATCTACTTCGTCTTCAAGTACAACTCTACCTCCTGAAATTAATTTGTCAAAGCCTTCAGATCTATTTTTGTAATAAAAGGCATCCGCACCTAAAACTGTGTTTGCATGAATTGTTACATTGTTTCCAATAACCGAGTTGTCATAAATAGTAACATTTGGATGAATTGTGCAGTTTTTACCAATTTTTACATTGTTACCAATAAAAACATTTGGTTGAATGATTGTATTTTCTCCAATAATTGCAGAGCTAGAAATACTTTCTTTTGATGCAATAAAAGGATTGAAATGTAAAGTTAATTTGTTAAAATCACGAAATGGGTCTTCAGAAATTAATAATGATTTTCCGATAGGACACTCAACTTTTTTATTAATTAGTATTGTTGTTGCTGCAGAATTTAGTGCTTTGTCATAGTATTTAGGATGATCTACAAAAACGATATCTCCTTTTTCTACAACATGTATTTCATTGATTCCTGAAATTTCAAAATTAGGATTTCCAACATATTCTACTTCTAGTAAGGAGGCTATTTGTTTGAGTGAAAGAGTTTTTTTAAACTTCATGAATCTTATTTTTTACTACCGTAAATTATAACTCTTGCAAAAAGTGAATGTAGAATAGTAATTTTTGAAAAGAAAACATCTAGATTAAATCCTAACTTATTGATCCAGTTATCATACTTATTATTTCCAAATGTTTTTAAAGAAACAAAACAGTGAAAAAATCAAAAAAATAATGGTCAAATGTGAATTTTTCTCTCTTAATAGGAATAATAAAAAGTATGTCTTTTTAATCTTACTTCTTTCTAGCTTACCTTTATTCCACTATTCTTTTTCAGTTTCATTAATTTTTT
>JAQWOW010000299.1 GCA_029245665.1 Polaribacter sp.
AATGCGTACAACCTAAGAGTCATGGATGGAGCGACAGAAGTTGTTGCCTCTGCTAACCCAACAACAGGGTCAACTTGGGAAGAATTAAGTATTTCATATACGGCCGCAGAGACTAAAAATTACAAATTTAGAGTTCAGAAAAGCTGGGGAAACCAGGGCGCAAGTATTGATAATTATTCAATAGTGTGTACAAGTTGTGATCCACAAGAAACTGTATATTCTGATGATTTTGAAGCAGTGTATGTAAATGATAATTTGAAAGGATGGTATTTAATGGCTTCTCCTGTGGCTCATAGTAATTTTTCAGTTGATACTTTCACAACAAATAACGATATTGCAACTAGTAACTCACATGTAGCCATTGCTACCTACGGAACGTCTAGTGATAATTGGAGTTATTTCCTAGCAGGAGCAACTAGAAATTTTCTTCCAGGGAAAGGGTATTCCATTAAAAAAGCAAGCACCACAGGGACTGTTTCTTTTACAGGAACTCTACATACAGAGGATGCTGGTGTGGATATTGCACTTTCTTCGGAGGGCAATCGTTATAATCTATTAGGAAACCCATACACATCCTATATAAATAGTGCAACATTCCTAGCAAATGCTGCTCTTTCTGAAACCCAAACAATTTGGGTGTATGACCAAACATTAGGCAACAACGGTTCTTATGTTGCTAAACCGTTAGTTGAAGATTTTATATTAGCTCCAGGGCAAGGTTTTTTTGTAAAAGCAAATACCGCCGCTGGTGGTTCGGTTAATTTTGCCGAAACAAATCAAAGCCATACTTCAGATACCTTTCAAAAAACATCAAAAACAGAAGTTACAATTCAGCTTTCAGTGAATGGTGCTATACAATATGCCAAACTTTATTATTTAAACACTGCAACAACTGGTTTTGATGTTGGTTATGAAGGAGAGGTATTTGGAGGAACTACAGATGAGTTCTCAATTTACACCCAATTACTAACTGACAATGTTGGAAAAAAATACCAAGTTCAGTCACTTCCAAATTCAGAGTATGAAAGTATGGTAATTCCTGTTGGGGTTAAAGCTGCTGCTAATAAAGAAATTATTATTTCTACAGAAGCATTAAATTTACCTGCAGATGTTAACGTCTTTTTAGAAGACAAACAAACCAACACATTTACACGTTTAGACGAAGCGAACAGTAATTATAAAATTACTTTGACAGAAAATCTAGATGGTATAGGTCGTTTTTACCTACATACTACTTCTAATGATTTGAGTACAAACGATGTAAAGAAAGATCATATAAGTATCTACAAAACGAATAATTTTACTCTGAGAATTGTTGGCTTATCTAAAGGAATAGCAAATATTAAGTTATATAATATTCTTGGAAAAGAAATGATGCGTGCTGCTTTTATATCTCAGGCAGTCAAAGAAATTTATTTACCAAAATTAACTGCAGGTATTTATATTGTTCAACTAAAAACAGCAGTAGGCAACATAAACAAAAAAATAATTTTAAACTAGTCATTAAATTCAAACTTTTAATTGGCATTCATTTCAACGAAAAAATATATGAGAACTAACATAAAAATAAAAATTCTAACGTTTCTTACAATGTGCTTAGGATATTCTAAATCTTGGAGTCAGAATGCTACATTAAAACAACCAAATGTACTATTCATTATTTGTGATGATTTAAATGATTATCAGGGAGTTTTTGGTGGTCATCCCCAAGCAATAACTCCAAATATAGATAAACTAGCAGCTTCAGGTGTACGATTTATAAATGCTCAAAGCAATGTGCCTGTTTGCTCGCCTTCAAGAAATAGTTTAATTACAGGCGTTTATCCGCATGCATCAAAAGATTATGGTTGGACAAACTTAAAAAAACAACCCGTACTAAAAAATAATAAAACGTTGATACGCTATTTTAAGGAAAACGGCTATTTTACTCTAGGTACCGGGAAAATTATTCACGGTAACGTAAATGATGATTTTGATGAATGGGGTAACAAACCAAAGCATAATTATGGACCCTTTTATTACAATGGAAAAAAAACAAGTGTCAATCCATCAGTACCATCCCCATA
>JAQWOW010000300.1 GCA_029245665.1 Polaribacter sp.
TTGATGACAACCATTCCTGGTTGTTACGCAATTGGAGAAGCAAATTTTTCAGATCACGGAGCAAATAGACTAGGGGCTTCTGCATTAATGCAGGGTTTAGCAGATGGTTATTTTGTATTGCCATATACAATTGGAGATTACTTGTCAGATGATATTCGAACTGGGAAAATCTCAACAGATTTACCAGAATTTGAAGCTGCAGAAAAAGAAGTTTCGGAAAGAATAGAATTCTTTATCAACAATAAAGGATCGCATTCAGTTGATTATTACCACAAAAAATTAGGAAAAATTATGTGGGACAAATGTGGAATGTCCAGAAATGCAGACGGTTTAAAAACAGCAATTGAGGAAATTTCCACTTTAAGAAAAGACTTTTGGAAAAATGTAAATGTTCCTGGAACAGCTACAGAGTACAATGAGCAATTAGCAAAAGCAGGAAGAGTTGCAGATTTCTTGGAATTAGGAGAATTATTTGCAAAAGATGCTTTGGTAAGGGAAGAATCAGCGGGTGGTCATTTTAGAGAAGAACATCAAACAGAAGAAGGAGAAGCAAAGAGAATTAAAGAATTCCAATTTGTTTCTGCTTGGGAGTATAAAGGAGCTCCAAAAGATGCTGTTTTGCATAAAGAAGAATTGGTTTACGAGAACATAGAGGTAAAAGAAAGAAGTTATAAATAAAAAAGACAATATGAATTTAACACTTAAAATTTGGAGACAAAAAGACTCAAGTTCAAAGGGTGAAATGGTAGATTATAAAGTTACTGAGATTTCAGAACACATGTCTTTTTTAGAAATGATGGATGTCTTGAACGAACAATTGGTAAATGCCGGTGAACAGCCAGTTGCTTTTGATCATGACTGTAGAGAAGGGATTTGTGGGATGTGTTCTATGTATATCAACGGAGAAGCGCACGGTCCAGATAGAGGTGTAACTACATGTCAGCTTCACATGAGGATGTTTAAAGATGGCGATACAATTACTATTGAGCCATTTAGAGCAGCTTCTTTTCCGGTAAT
Source organism: Polaribacter sp. (assembly GCA_029245665.1). Lineage (GTDB taxonomy): Bacteria > Bacteroidota > Bacteroidia > Flavobacteriales > Flavobacteriaceae > Polaribacter. The sequence continues at coordinate 1,018 of JAQWOW010000300.1, forward strand.
TAAAGATTTAGTTGTAGACAGATCTGCTTTTGATAGAATTCAGCATGCTGGAGGATATATTTCTGTAAACACATCAGGAAACACACAAGATGCAAATGCGACTCTAATCGCAAAGAAAGCAGCAGACGAAGCAATGGATGCTGCAACTTGTATTGGTTGCGGGGCTTGTGTTGCAACCTGTAAAAATAGTTCTGCAATGTTGTTTGTGGGGGCAAAAGTTTCTCAATATGCTTTGTTGCCACAAGGGCAAGTGGAAGCTGCAGACAGAGTGAGAAACATGGTCGCACAAATGGATTTAGAAGGCTTTGGAAACTGTACCAATACAGGTGCCTGTGAGGTAGAATGTCCGAAAGGAATTTCTCTAGACAATATTGCAAGAATGAATAGAGAGCTAATAAAAGCGTCGGTTTAATTTTTTTCTAAATAAAAAGCCATAATAATACACTGTTATGGGGTTTTTATCAGTGCTTCAACAAATTACACAGTACTTTTATTTTAGAAACTGCTAGAGCATATCTCAAAATTGTCTAGCACCTGTCTATAAACAAATCATTTTCATCCTTTTTTACGGGGAACTCCAACCTTTATAAGAAAAATAAATGGTGTGTGGAATTCAATTTTTTGATTGCTTAATTCATCTAAAAGAAACAATTTTATTTCCTCCCAAAATCTGCAGGAATTTCTCCCCAAGCTTTTGTTTCCCACTTTAAAATAGGGTTTTTAAACGTGTTTTCTTTTAGCCAATTTTCCGCTCTTTTTATTAGAACTAATAAATCTTTGTTAGAAGCATCAAAAGTTATATTTGTTCTACAGGCTTTCTTTTTCACCCAACTCATCGCAATTCTAGAATCAGAATAAATAGGAACATCTTCTTTTTTTTTATTTTTTAAAAGCGCAATTCCATGCACTAAAGCCAAGAATTCACCAATATTATTGGTGCCTCTTTCGTATGGCCCTTTTCTAAAAATTTCTTTTTTATTGTGAGTTAAAACACCTCTGTACTCCATTTTACCAGGGTTTCCACTGCAAGCAGCGTCTACAGAAATACTTTCTAAATTGGGAGAACCATATTTGGTTTTTTCAGAAGAAGATAAGATCGGTTTTTTAGTGTTTTGACCTTTGTAGTCTCCGTAGTTTTTGGTGGAGGCTATTTCA
>JAQWOW010000182.1 GCA_029245665.1 Polaribacter sp.
GTTGTAATTTTTGAATACTCTGATGTGTAGTTTTTTGATTTAAAAATGATATTTTTCTTTTTTTGAATACCATTCAATATAAAATCACTAAAATCTTCTGATGGATGAATCTTTATTTCTAAATTCTTTGCCGATTCTTTACCTTTATTTTCCTCCTCTTCATTCATGTCAAGAAAAAACTCAATATTTTGAGTATCATCAATGAAACAGATAACTCCAGGAGATATTATTAAAACTGAAAACAGCAAGGTAAAAAAAAGGGCTATTCGAATTCGTATCAATTTTTATCTAAATATTTAATAATTTTATATCGGTAGCAATAATCCAACCAATTTCTCCGTCTGCTAATTTAATCTTTTTCCAATTATCTACAAGATCTAGGACAACAACTTTTGTGCCTTCATGCAGTGTAAATACTTTTTCAGAATTTAAGGTAGGTGCGTTTCTTACAGTAGTTTTTTCTGCAAAAACAATCGCTTCTTTATTGTTAACAGAGGTGCTATGTTGATTGTATGTAATAAACAAAGAACATAATAATAAGATGAAACAACCCATGCTTGTGACAAAATAGAAACGTTTTTTTGATGGTACTGCAGCAAAATAGAATGCTAAAAACAGCACACTAGCAACAAACGAAAAGACGATGACCACTATAGCCCATTGGTTATAAGACAGTTTTTGTAAATAATTGGCATTAAATTTTTGTAAAATAGTTTTAGGTAATTCTTGAATGTTGTCAAAAGCCAAGCGTTTTGCAAATACCAGGTTTTTTTTAACATCTTCATTTAGAGGGTTTAGTTTCAAAGCCTTTTCATAATAATAAATTGAAGGGCCAACTTTATTTAGCTTGTAGTAGCAGTTGCCTAAATTATAATACAATTCGGCAGATACTAAATCTTGAGATTCTATTTTTTTATAGTTTTCAATTGCTGCTTCGAAATCATTGGTTTTGTATAAGTTGTTTGCAGAAACAAATAAGCTATCCACATTTTCTGCAGTAACAGAATTGGTTATGACCAACAGTAAAAAGAATATCTTTTTCATTTCTATAATTGTTTATCTAATTCAACGATAACTTGTTTTGCTCTTTCAAACTCCTCTTTCATTTCTGAGTTTGATATGGGTGTGTAACGAGCAAAGTCTGATTGTTTTAACACCTCAACAAATTCATTAATTGTTGTAGAATTTATATTTTTATTTTTTAAAATTTCAGTAATTTTATCTCCACTAATGTCCGCGGTTTCAATACCCAACTTCGCTTTTAAATAATTATGCAATGCACGCTCTAAAGCTTCATAAAAAGCCTCTTTTTTCCCGAGTTGTTTTCTAGCCTCAGATAAATATTTCTTCGCCAACCTTTCTGCTTTTCTTAATTTATTTCCAATAAGGTCATTGTTTTTTTCATCGTTTCTTTTCGCTATCAAAATAACAATTGGAATTGTAAGTAGTGGCAGCAGTAATAAAACATAAAATAAGTTAGATTTGAATAAATCATTAATATTTTTGGGTTTGAAGTTGCTTTTAGTTTGAATATATCTAAAGTTTTTTCCAGTAGAAACTACATTTTGTTTAAGAACGGTACTTGAATTTACAATTGGTTTTAATTCTTTTCCTTCTAAAACATTGACAAAGAAATCTTCCGCGAGGATAGTGTGATATTTTTTTTCTTTTGGGTTGAAATAAGAGAATGAAATATTTGGGATTTTATACTTTCCTTTATATTGAGGAACAACGGTATATAAATCTGAAACTGAACCTGAAATTCCAGAGGAATTTACACGGACTTTTTCTTTCCTTTCTGGTTGGTATTTTTCCAACTCAACAGGGGTTGTTATTTCTGGTAATTCAAACAATTTAAGGTTTCCTTTACCAGAAACCATTACTTTTATTTGAGAACTTTCGTTGGCTTTTAAAACCTCTTTACTTAAGGTAACATTAAATTTAAAATCCCCAACAGCACCTGCAAAATCCATTGGTTTGTCTTCTACAGGAAGGCTCTTAGGAAGAATTGTTTTTTTAGCTGATGCAAATTCTTTTGTAATATTTCGTGTAATTGCATTCCCAAAAAAATCGGCTCTTCCTGTTGGAACTCCAATAACAATATTCATTTTCATTGGGTCGATGTTCAGTTTTCCTGTTTTTGTAGGGACTAATAAAGCCTTTTGCAATACAATATATCTGTAATTTTCCCCATTATATTTCCCCATTTTTACAGGGAAATCATTTATTTTAATATTTTGATTCCAAAAACCATTATACTGAGGAGCTTCTGTTACACTAGTGTCATAAACACTAATATTTTCACTAACATAGAGCCTGTACTCTACATAAATTCCCTCACCAACATAAGGTCTAGATTTAGAAATTTCTGCAACCAAGTGAATGTTTTGCTGTGCAACATAATTTGGGTCATTTGGGTCTTTTGGAATAGCCACAGCATCTACAACAATAATCTTTATAGGTTTAGATTCTATCGTCTTTCCTGCAATATTGATACTTGCTTTTCCAAGAACCAACTCTCCTTTTATTTTTGGTTGAATGATATAAGTATAAGATTGAGAAAAACGTACTGTTCCATTTATCCACGATTGACTTACTGATTGGCTTGGGCCTCCTACGACTTTAAAATTAGCAAATTTAGGAGGAGAAAAGTTGTCTCCTCCTTGTTTGTTTATTGAGAATTCAATTTTTAATCGCTGGTTTATACCCAACTTATTCTTACTCACTTTTGCTGTTAAAGCCGCCTCTTGAGCAGTTATTGCAAGCGAAAACAAGCTTATAAATAACGGTATGTAAAATTTCAACTTCAAGTTCATTTTTTAAGGGATGCTAATTTACCAATCTTTTTCTTGTTTTACTTTTTGCCCTTTTGATTTTTTCGCATTCATTTTCTTTTGGGTTTTTTTCTCTTCGTTATTTAAACTTTCTAATAATTGTTTAATTTGTTGAGGAGTCATCTTTCCCTGTTGAGGCTTTCGTTTGTCTTTCTCTTTGTCTTTGTCTTTGTTTTCGTCTTTGTCTTTGTCTTTGTTTTCGTCTTTGTTTTCGTCTTTGTCTTTGTTTTTGTTTTTGTCTTTGTTTTTGTCTTTCTCTTTGTCTTTGTCTTTGTTTTTGTCTTTGCTTTTGTCTTTGCTTTTGTCTTTGTTTTCGTCTTTGTCTTTCTCTTTATTTTCGTCTTTGTTTTTGTCTTTCTCTAATAATTTTTGAGCAACGGCTAAATTATATCGAGTTTCGTCATCATTCGGATTGTTTCTTAACGAGTTTTTAAATGCATCAACAGCTCCTTGGTAATTTTTAGACTCCATTAAAGCATTTCCGATGTTATGGTAGGCTTCTGCTTTTGTGAATTTGTCTTTTGCAGTTTCTGCTGTTAATTCATATTGAGGAATGGCCTCTTTAAAGTTTTTACTTTGATACAAAGCATTTCCTAAATTATAAGACGCCTTTTCGTATTTAGTATTATTTCCAAGGGCTTTTTGATACGCAACAGATGCATCTGTATACTGTTTTTTTTGATACAATTCATTTCCTTGCCTTAGTAGTTTTCTTGCTTTTCGTTGCAGCGCTATAGAATCTTTTTGTGCTAAAATTTCTTTTGATGAGAAGAGAATCGTGAAAATGACAAAAAGAGATCGTACGTTCTTCATATTATTTTTTATTTTTTTCTTCATTAAATAAATCAACTTTACGCAACCATTTTGTTTTTTTATCAAAGAGCAAAACATCAATAATTAAAAAGAGCAAAGCAATTCCTAAAAACCACTGAAATTGATCTTCATAATCCGAAAATTGTTTTGTTTCGAATTCGTTTTTTTCGGCATTTGCAATAATACCAGCCATTACTTTTACGGGTTTTTCAGTAATGTTTCCATCGATAAACTCACCCTTACCAGCATCTGCAATTCCTTTTAAAACTTTTGGCACACGTTTTGTGATTACAGTTTCTCCTTTTCTATTCTTTTTGTACCCAATCATAGAGCCATTTAAGCGCATAGGAATTGGACTACCGCTCTCTGTTCCAATACCAATTGTATAAATTTTTACTCCTTCATTTGCTAGATTTTGTGCCACTTGCTTTGTTTCTTCTTGATGGTCTTCACCGTCAGAAATAATAATTAAAAAACGATTTGTTTGCTCATCATTGTTGTAATAGGTTTTTGCCAATTCTAAAGCTTCATTAATTGCTGTTCCTTGGCTAGAAACCATATCTGGATTTGCGTTTTGTAAAAACATATTCGCAGCAGCATGATCTGTTGTTATGGGCAAAAGCGGATATGAGTTCCCTGCATAAATGATAATCCCTACTCTGTCTGACCCTAATTTATCAATAGTCTTAGATATAATTTGTTTGGCTTTTTCGAGTCTATTAGGTGCAATATCCTCTGCCAACATGCTTTTAGAAACATCTAACGCAAACACCACATCTACGCCTTCTCTTTTTACTGTTTTTAGTTTGGTTCCCATTTTAGGATTTACCAATGAAATAATTAAAAAAGTGATTCCCAAAAGAAAAATTACTAATTTTAAAGTCGGTTTAAAAGTAGATGTGTTTGGGGCTGTTTTTTTTAGCAAATTTAAATCTGAAAATTTACGTTGGGTTCTTTTTTTCCACCACAATACAAATAGAAAGATTACAATCATTACAGGAATGACTGTTAAAAAGTAAAAGTAACCGGGCTCTTCTATTCTGAACATTTCTATATAAAACTCTTAAAGATTGTATTTTTTAAAATAAATTCTAAGACTAAAAATCCTAGTCCTAAGAAGACAAAAAGTCTAAATTTTTCTTGATAATTATAGTATTTGAACTCTTCAATTTTTGTTTTTTCAAGAGCGTCAATTTCATCGTAAATTTCTTTTAATGAGCTATTATCTGTTGCTCTAAAGTATTTTCCTTGGGTTTCAGAAGCTATTTCCTTTAACAAGGCCTCGTCAATTTCTACTTGTTGTTTTCTAAATTGTAATTTTCCGTTTCGAGGATCTCTACTCCAAGGAAAATCAGCCATTCCATTTGTTCCTATTCCAATTGTATAGGTCTTAATCCCAAGCTCTTTAGCGAGTTCTGTTGCCGTTCTTGGATCTATATTTCCGGAGTTGTTTACGCCATCCGTTAATAGAATAATAACCTTACTTTTTGCGGTGCTTTCTTTGAGTCTATTTACTGCAGATCCTAATCCCATACCAATTGCAGTTCCTCCCTCTAATTGCCCCCATTTTAATTCAGAAATGGTTCTTTTAATGATTCCTTTATCACTAGTAATAGGAGTTTGGGTGAAGCTTTCGCCTGCATAAACTACAATTCCTATTCGATCATTTGGCCTTCTATCAACAAAATTAACCGCTACTTTTTTCAAAGCTTCTAGTCTATTTGGCTTTAAATCCCTTGCCAACATACTTGCAGACACATCTATTGCCATTACAATATCAATTCCTTTATTACTCTTTGTTTTTCTGCTTACAGAAACATTTCTTGGCTTGGCTAGGGCAATAATAATAGCTGCTATCCCCAACAGCCTTAATAAATATAAGAAGGGCTTACATTTTGATAAAAAAGAAACCGATTTGAAGCCTCTTGTGCTTGACATTGTTAGGACTGCAGCGTCTTTTTTGCGCATAAAAAAATGCCAAAGCGCTATTACTGGAATGAGAGTTAGCAACCATAAAAATCCAGTATTATGAAATTCAAAATTATTCCAATCCATCATCTTCTTTACCAATTATTGGTTTAGGGGCTAAATTACTTATAATTTCTTCTGCATCTTTTCTGTCTTCCTCAATTTCATTGGCCAAAGGTTTTGATTTCGCAAACTTAACCAAATCAGCTTCACGCAACAATTCCTTTAACTTTTTTAGAGTTTCTTTTGAGGTATGAATTGCATCCGAATCTTTAAAATCTTTTAGCATGTCTAAAACTTCATCTGTTGTATTTTCTAGTGCAGGAACTTTTAGTTCTCGTTCTATGTACCCCCTTATTATTTCAGTTAATTCGCTGTAATATTCTTTTATTTTATTGTTTTGCCACAACAGCTTTTCGTCCAATTCATTCAGCCTGTAAATAGCTTCTTCATAAGGAGGCATCGCTTTATAAGTTGCTTCTTCTTCATTTTCTTTTTGTTTTCTGACAACAAACCAGTAAATCCAAAAACCTATAATTGCCAAAGCGGCTATAAGAAGGTATGCATATATTTTAAAATCATCAAAAGTAAAGGGCTCACTTTTGATCGATTTAATAGGAAATTTTTTCACCTTGGTTGTGTCTATAGCAATTGTAGCAACGTTTACCAGAAGAGAATCTGTCAAAAAAGCCTGATTTTTAACAAATATTTGTTGTTGTGGTATGTAAAAGGATCCACTATCAAAACCTGTTAGAATATACCTTCTTATTAAGGAATTTTTAAGGGTATCTATTTTGGTTGAATCAATAATTTCCAATCCTTTTAATTCAAGTTTTGGGATAATAACGTTTTGTATTTCACCAACAGATATTTGTAAATTGAATTGTTCACCAATCCTAATATTTGTGGTGTCAATTTCTGCTTTTATCATTGGTTTTTGAGCAAAACCAATAGTAGAAATAAATAATAATAGATAGAATAGTTGTTTTTTCATGTACAAAAGTAGGGTCGTTTCTATTTTCCTTTATGTTTAAAATATCCTAATAATTTTTTCACGTAATCTTCATCAACTCTTGTATTGACAGTCCCAGAACCACTTCTCTTAAATACGTTTAGATAGTAATTGTACAAGTGTGATGCATTTCCTTTGTAACTTGTTCTTACAGATTTTGCAGAGGTGTTTATTAATTGAACTTTCCCTGTTTCTGAGTCTAATATTGGCACCATTCCTAAATTAGGGATTTCTTCGTCGTGTTTGTCATACACTCTAATGCCAGTTAAATCGTGTTTGCTACCTGCTATTTTGAGTGTTTTTTCGTAATTATCATCCATAAAATCTGATAACATAAAAACAATCGCTCTTTTTTTCAAGACACTTGATAGAAATTTTAAAGCAACAGAAATGTTTGTTTTTTTACTTTTTGGCTTAAATTCTATGAGCTCTCTTATAATTCTAAGAACATGGCTTTTTCCTTTTTTTGGAGGAATAAAAAGCTCGATGTCATCAGAAAACAAAATCAAACCCACTTTATCGTTATTTTGAGTTGCAGAAAAAGCCAATGTAGCAGCAATTTCTGTTACCGTTTCTTTTTTGAATTGTGTTGATGTCCCAAATAATTCAGAACCAGAAACATCCACCATTAAAAGCATTGTCAATTCGCGTTCTTCTTCAAAAACTTTCACATAAGGTTCATTATAACGGGCAGTAACGTTCCAATCAATAGCCCTAACATCATCACCAAATTGGTATTGTCTTACCTCA
>JAQWOW010000187.1 GCA_029245665.1 Polaribacter sp.
TCAGCAGATTCTGTAATTTTATCATCAGTATAATATGGAAAAAGTGAATGTTCACTGTTTTTTCTTCCAGCAGTTAGTCCCCCATTACTGGAAATAAACATCCAATGGTTTGAATCTGAAACAATGCTCATAAAAAAAGGCCTCATTTCATTGCTATTTTCAATTTTATAATAAGCTTCGTTCTCAAAATTTATCATTTCTCCTTTCACCTCATGTGTGATAAAGTCAGCTTTGTTTTTCCCTAAAAAAATACTCTTATGTGTCATTAAAATTTGTATTCTATTTACCTCTATGGTTTATTTTAAAGAGGTTCTTATTAATATTATATTTTTTTTGGAATATTTGAATATTCCATATTTATTTACTCTCAGGTATTTTATTTTTTTTTGCTTTCAAAAGTGCATTAGATATATCAATATTGTTAAAATATTTAGAAATAGCTGAAGCTGTTGTACCTATTTTGTATGGATTTAATTCATGTATTTTTTTTAACACGTAGTAAGCAGCTCTCGGGTACGAGGTATACATACCTTTCTCGTTTGTGACACCTTTGGCACAAATACCAAACCATTCTTCATTCATATTATTAGCACCTTCTTTATGATCTATATCATAACCACCATTGGCCCATGAAGAATTTATATCATGAATGGATAAGTTTTTGGTTTGCTTAAATTTCCACCAACCGTCACTAAATTGAAAAGTAAAACCTCCGATAGAATTTCTTGATTTTTCTAAACCGGCTGTATTTTCATAAATCTCTTTCCAATTTTCAATCATATAAAAAGCTTGCATTTTTTGATCTTCTTTCTTTTCAATTTCATTAAATGCATCTGAACCAAATTCTGTAAACATAATTGGTAAATTCAATTCATTCTTCACTCTTTCAAAAGCATTTCCAAATGATTTACCGCGATACATATTGGTGCCAAAAATGTCTATATCTTTACATTCCTGGGCTATAATCTCCAGGTATAAAAGATCTCCATTGCAAATTGCAACAGGATGCGCATCATCTATCTCTTTGATTTTTATAGAAGCGTCATTCATCAATTTGTACAAAGACCTACCGCTTGTTTCTCCTATTTTCTTTTTTTCATCTTTATCATCAGGGAAATCTTCTGTTTCAGCACCTGACCAAAATAGACCATAATTGTTTTCATTCCCGAGAAGATATAATAGCAATCCAGGAGTATTTTTATACTCTACAACCATTTTAGTGACTTGTTCCATCAATACTTTTTGAACTTCAACGCTGCCATAATTTGTTGCAGGTACCCAAACTCCATTAATCAAAAGGCCATATCTACCAAACGAATGGTTGATCATGGTATAAATGCCATAACTTTCATAGATATAGGCAATCCATTTAGGCTGAATACCCACGTAAACACGAATCGAATTCACCCCCATTTCTTTCAACAAAGACATTTCGGTATCTAGAACTGATTTGATAAAATCATCTGTTTGTTCCCAAAGGCTGTAGGTGTAATTAGTTCCTATTGGAAAATAATCCCAATTCATCCCATTAATAATAAAATTAGTATCGTTTACAACTAATTGTATTCCTTGTTCATTATTTAAAACAACTACTTTGTTTTTTTGGGAACAAGTATTTAAACTTAGGAAATAAAATATAAATATTGGTAAAATATTTTTCATTACATAGTGCGTTTTTATGAACTCCGGTATTAAATTTCTGTTTTTAAAAAAGCGTTTTAAATTATGTTAATAATTAAAAGCGGAACCTAAGCAGTTACATCTTTCATTTTCATTTTTGTGGATATTTGATAGCCATAAACAAATATCAATTAAAACTATTTTCAGGTCATCTCATTTTAGTTCAATCTGGTATAAAAACTGATTGTTTTCTATTTTATAAGCTTCACAACTTATAAATATTAATAGATTATTAGAGTTGACAATACCATTTTATAAAAATAGATTTTATAATTTTTAATACAATAAATCACACCTCTACAATAAACATACAGAATAA